>NZ_JARAVM010000029.1:109846-125973 GCF_033792735.1 Streptomyces sp. PA03-3a | reverse complement strand
GGTGGGTGGGCTGGGGGAGCAGGGACGCGGTGTGCGGGCGGGGGCGGCGGGGGTACGGCCGGGCCCCCGAACGGCGAGGGCGGCGGTCCGGGCGGCGGGGGCGTGGCCGAGCCGCCCGGGTAGCCGTAGGCGCCGGGCCCCGGAGCCGGCGGAGGCGGGGGCGGGGCGCCCGCACCGGCGCCGGGGTGGCCGTAGCCGCCCTGCGCCCGGGGCTGCGGTAGCGGCGTCCCCGTCTCGTGCACCCCGGGCAGCCGCTCGGTGCTGGCGTCGGCGCTCGTCACCGGCAGCGGGGTGTGGGCGTCGTCCGAGTCGCTGATCGGCGGCGCGTACACGGTCGCCGGCGGCGGCACCGAGGCCCCCGCGCCATGGCTGTCGTTGGCGTCCCGCCACGCGGCGGGGGGCGGGGTCGGCGCGCCGCCGTACGGCGTCGGCATCGGCGGGGTCGGTGTCGGGACGTACGGCTGGGTGGGCGTCGACGGCCCGGGCGTGGTGACGGGAGCCGGGGCGGGCGGCGGGGCCGGGACGGTGTCGCCGGGGGCGCCTTCGGACGCGTCGCGGCGGTCGGGGATGCCGAGCCGGTCGGCAGCGTCCTGGAGCCACTGCGGCGGGCTCAGCAGGAAGGACGTCGCCTCCAGGTCGATCCGCCGGGGCTGCTCCGGCACGGCGTCCGCGACCGCCTCGGCCGCGGCGCCGTAGGTCTCCTCCCAGCGGCGGACGATCTCGCCCACCGGCAGCGCGGGCCAGAGCGTGGCCTCACCGCTGTCCCGGGCGATGACGATGCGGGTCTCCCCGTCGTCCGAGGTCGGCCCGCCGTCCCTCGGCTCGGACCAGACCACGAAGCCCCGGTCGAACTCCCGCACCCGCACCTCGCGTGCGAGGTAGGCGGGGACGTCGGCGTTGATCCACCGCTCGGCGCGCTCCTGCGCCTGCGCGAACGTGACCATGTCCTGCCTCACCCCTCCACCGGGACGGCGCGGGCGAAGCCGCCGTCGACCATCAGGTTCGCCACCGTCTCCAACTCCGGCGGGTCGCCGGCGAGCGCGGCGAGGAAGGCGTCGAAGTCCTCGCCGCAGGGCAGCAGCAGCCCGGCGGCCCGCTCCTCGGTGGAGCCGAAGGCGCCGTCGGTGTCCCGCACGTCGTCGTAAGGGCACAGCCACATCGAACCCAGGTCGGCACCGCGCGACTTCACGGCGAGCACACCGCCCTGGACGTAGGAGATCGCCAGGTAGTCCTTGGTGAGGTGGTCCCGCAGGCACTTGTTGACGTAGACGAGGTCGTTGGGGGCCGCCTCGTCCCGCACGGTGAAGAAGGGCTGGTCGATCAGGAGTCCCAGCATGGGCAGCAGGGCGACACCGTGCGGCGCGCTGCCGCCCGCCGCCTTGAGGAAGGTGCGGTACGCGCCGGGCAGCCGGTAGCCGAGCTCCTCCTCGACGTCCCGGACCTGCCGCTCGGTGACCGCGACCCCGTCCTTGCGCAGGCCGAAGTGGACCGGCCGGGTCTCCTGGAGCGGCCGGGTGCCGCGCTTGTCGTGGTCGGCGGAGGCGGTGGTGGCCAGGCCGCCGTGGTGCCGCAGCAACGACTTGACCTCGGCGGGGACCAGTTCCAGACGGCGGCTTCCGGCGACGTGGTGCCAGGTCCATCCGTGCGGCGTGGCGACGGGGGGCAGGCTGCCCCACAGCTCGTGACCGGCGGCGTGCAGCGCGGCGTTGGCCGACACGTAGTCGGTCAGCCGGAGTTCGTCGATGCCGAAGCCGTCCGGCGGCTCCGCGATCTCGGCCGCCGCGCGGGCGTACGGTGAGAAGTCGGGGAAGCCGCGCTCGTCCACGCGTACGCCCTGCGGGTGACGGGTGCGCCGCACCGGGTCCGGGAAGTGCACGATCTGACCGGCGTAGGCCGCGTTCGGTGGCGCGGCCCGATGCCCGGGCCGACCTGTCGTCATTGCCGTTGCCCCCATGCTGGATCCGGTGTTGGGCACAGCCTATGGGGTGTGGCAATAGGCGCTTCCGCTGGTTCAGGTCACTGGTGTACGGCGGCCTCGGCGAGCTTCGCGTGCTGGGCGCGCACGACGGCGAGGGGCGGTCCCCCGGGGTCTCCGGGCGGCTTGACGGTCACATAGGTGGCCGTGCTGCTCCCGGTGCGCACGACGGTGACGGTGGCGGTGCCCCGCGCGGTGTCACCGGTGTCGGTCATCACATAGGCGGCCGCCTCGTCACCGGCCGCGGGCGCCTGCGCGGGGCGGACGGCGAAGTGCCGGGTGCCTCCCTCGCCGTCGGTGGCTCCGAAGGAGCGGCACTCCTCCAGCGCGGCGGTGATCCCGCCGACGACCTCGGCCGCCTCGCCGTTCCGGTGCGCGGAGAGCAGCAGCAGGTTCAGCTCCCCGTCGCCGCCGAGCGCCCCCCGCGTGGTGACGGCGGCCGTCACCAGGGCGCCGCGCGGCCGGGCGGGGCGGCTGCTCACGGGGTCGGACAGCGGGCGGCACGCGGGCCGCTCCGCGGTGAGCGAAGCCTCCGGACCCGGCGCGCCGGGGGCCCCCGCGCCGCCTGCGACCACGTAGCCGGGCACGTCGGCGGAGGTGATCAGCGCCGCCCTCAACCGGGCCCTGGTGAGGGCCTGTTGGGCCTCCGCCGTGGAGGCACCGGCCGAATCCCGGTCGTTCCCGGCGCGCCTGTCGCTCTTTCCGTCCAAGCCGGCGCTACTATCCGTACAACCACTGGCCAACGCAAGGAGCAGCACTGCGGCAGCACATCGGACTGCGATACGCATCTCCCCACAGTGCCGTGACATCCGGCACAAAGTAAACCTCTCACCTCACAACCGACTTCCGTAACGCCTTGTCCGTTTGGCAGTCTTACGCACATAGGGGGACGTCCTCCTCGTGAGGACGGATCGGAGGGCCGTACGAAGATGCTGACGAGAGACGCCGCGGACCCGCGGCTCAACTGGGGAGCCGACGAAGCACCCGCTCCACCGGTGCTGCGCCACCGGCGCGACGGGATCCTGCCGGCGGTCGCCGCCGCGCTGTCCGTCAGGGACGAGGTCCTGACCTGCACCGGCGTCAAGGCCGACCAGCCGCCCCCGCTCCACGCGCTCGTGCAGGACGTCCTCGACACCCTCCCCGTCGCCCAGCGCGAGCGCTTCACGGGGCGATGTCCCGAGCCCGTGCTGCTGTCCCGCCACCTGACCACCGTCGACGGCGCCCGCAGCAAGCGCGCCGCGCGCAAGCCGCTCACGGCGGGCGAGGCCCGCAAGGCCCTCAAGGGCGCCAAGCTCACCGCCCGCCACATACGCGAGGACGGCGACCCCGCCCACGGCACCTACGCCCCGCCCTGCCGCTCCTGCCAGGCGCTGCTCGCGCACTTCGGTGTCCGTGCCTTCGACCCGGGAGCCGGCGCCGAATGAACTCGACCCGCTTCCCCGTCGGCGTCGACGCGGCCCTGCGCTCCGTCGGCTGGCAGCCCGGCCGCTGGGACAGCCTGCAGGCCGAGGTCTGGGCGGACACGCTCCGCGCCTACGTCTCCCCCGGCGGCCACCGCCACAGCGTCTTCCCCGCCGCCGTAGAGGCCTGGGCCGAGTTCGGCGGCCTCACCGTGCCGGCTGTCTCCGCCCCCGGCCGCCACGTCGCCCCCAGCGCGGTCCACGTGGACCCGCTCCACGGGCTGCACCTCGCGCGCACGCTCGGCGACCTGGGCCGTGCGCTCGACACGGAGGTCGCCCCGCTCGGGGAGGAGTCCGCGGGCCACGGGCAGCTCGCGATCGACGCGGAGGGCCGCGTCTACTGCGTCGACCACACCGGCGACTACTACCTGGGCCCGACCATCGACGCGGCC
The DNA here is from genome assembly GCF_033792735.1 of Streptomyces sp. PA03-3a. Lineage (NCBI taxonomy): Bacteria > Bacillati > Actinomycetota > Actinomycetes > Kitasatosporales > Streptomycetaceae > Streptomyces > Streptomyces sp. PA03-3a. The sequence continues at coordinate 122,146 of NZ_JARAVM010000029.1, read as the reverse complement.
CTCGGCGCCCTCACGACGGGAGCGCGCCCGCACCGCCTCACGACCTGATCGCGCGCGCCCCGCACCGTGCTCGGGGGGTGCCCCTTGCGGCCCGGAGGTTGTGTGCGGGTTGGTTTGCGCCTGCGGCGGGCGTCCACTGACCGCGCCGGATGGGGGTCCCCCCGGCCGAAGGCTGGGGGAGGGAGGGCGGGCGGGGAAACAGCCCGCCGCAGGCGCAACCAACCCGCACACGAGCAACCGGCCCGCACAGACGACCCCGGGTCGTACCGCTACGCGGGAAGCATCGCGGAGACGCGGAACCCGCCCTCGTGCGTCGTGCCGGCGGCGAACCCCCCGCCCAGCGCGGTGACGCGCTCCTTCATGCCGACCAGCCCGTTGCCCCCGCTGGGCAGCACCAGCGCGGGCGCACCGTCGGAGGGCCCGTTCTGCACCAGGACCGCGACCTCCGCCTCGCGGTAGGCGAGACGGATGCGGGCCCGCGCACCGGGCGCGTGCTTGTGCACGTTGGTGAGCGCCTCCTGCACGACGCGGTAGACCGTGGCCTCGACCCGCGCCGCCAGCGGACGCTCCTCCCCCTCGACCGTGAGCTCGACGTCCATCCCGGCCGCCCGCGACTCGTCGAGCAGCCCCCGGAGCTCGGCCAGGCACGGCCCCTGCTCGTCCTCCTCCGCCTCGGCTGCCGCAGCCGGCCCCGCGGGCGCAATCGTTTCCGCAGCGGCCGCCACACGAACCACCGACGCCGCCGACACGGACGCCGCGGGCGACGCCGCCCGCGCCGCCGTCGCGGGCTCCGCCCGCAGGACGCCCAGCATCTCGCGCAGTTCGTCGAGCGCCTGGCGCCCCATGTCCCCGAGGAGCTGCGCGCTGGCCGAGGCCTTCTCGGGGTCCTTGACTGCGATCGCCTGGAGGGCGGCCGCGTGCACGACCATGAGACTCACCCGGTGCGCGACGACGTCGTGCATCTCGCGCGCGATGCGGGTGCGCTCCTCCATGCGGGCGCGCTCCGCGGAGCTCGTGGCCGTCTCGGCGAGCAGCGACAGTTCCCGCTCCAGGCCGTCCGCCCGTTCGCGCAGGCTCTCCACCAGCCGGCGCCGGGCGCCGACGTACAGGCCGAGCAGCACCGGCGGCGCGGTGACGCCGACCGCCGCGAGCACGGAGGTGAGGGCGACCACGGCCAGCGGCGCGTGGTAGGCCGCCGCGCCGAGGTCACCGTGCATCTCCAGGAAGGTGACGATCAGCATGCCGAGCATCGTCATCCCCGACAGCACGGCGATGATCCGCCGCGGCACGTCGGAGGCGGCCAAGGTGTAGAGGCCGACGATGCTGAGCAGGATGCCCATCTGGGCGGGCGTGACGGCGATGGAGACCAGGACGACCAGGACCGGCCAACGCCTGCGGAGCACCAGGACCGAGCCGACCAGGAGACCGAACAGACCGGTGACGACAGGGGATATCCCGGTCTTCTCCGCGAAGGCCGCGCCTTCCAGGAGGCATTCCACGGCCGAGACGAAGGCCAGGGAGACGTCGAGCACCATGCTGCGCCGCCTGGGCCACCACCACGGCCCGGCGGCCCCCCGGCTTCGTCCGCCGGCCCCGTCCGGTACGTACTCCCCCGTCGTACTCATACGGCCCAGCCTAGACGCGACGGTGTCCGCCTGGCGGTCAGCCCCGGTCCGGGGAGCGGCCCGGATCTATCCTTGTGCCGTCGGACAGCGCGGTCCGGACAATGCCGCCGACCATTCCACTGCACGAGGAGCCGCACCTGTGAGCAGCGCCGACAACACCACCGGCAGCGCCCCCCTCCGCGCGGACATCCGCCGCCTGGGAGACATCCTCGGCGGGACGCTCGTACGGCAGGAGGGCCCGGAGCTCCTCGATCTGGTCGAGAGGGTGCGGGCGCTGACCCGCAGCGACGGCGAGGCCGCCGCCGCCCTGCTCGGCGAGACCGATCTGGAGACCGCGGCCAAGCTGGTACGGGCGTTCTCCACCTACTTCCATCTCGCGAACGTCACCGAGCAGGTGCACCGAGGCCGTGAGCTGCGGTCCCGCCGGGCGGCCGACGGCGGGCTGCTGGCCCGTACGGCCGACCTGCTCAAGGACGCCGACCCCGAGCACCTGCGCCAGACGGTGCGCAACCTCAACGTGCGTCCGGTCTTCACCGCCCACCCGACCGAGGCGGCCCGGCGCAGCGTGCTGAACAAGCTGCGGGTGATCGCCGCCCTGCTGGACGAGTCCGGTGCGGCGGGCGGGGACCGCCGCCGCGACGACCTGCGGCTGGCCGAGAACATCGACCTGCTCTGGCAGACCGACGAACTGCGGGTCGTACGTCCCGAGCCCGCCGACGAGGCGCGCAACGCCATCTACTACCTCGACGAACTGCACGCCGGCGCGGTCGGCGACGTACTGGAGGACCTGGCGGTCGAGCTGGAGCGGGTCGGTGTGCCCCTGCCCGCGGAGACCCGTCCGCTGACCTTCGGCACATGGATCGGCGGCGACCGGGACGGCAACCCCAATGTGACCCCGCAGGTCACCTGGGACGTGCTGATCCTGCAGCACGAGCACGGCATCACCGACGCCCTGGAGCTGGTCGACGACCTGCGCGCGGCGCTGTCCAACTCGATCCGCAACTCCGGCGCTTCGCCCGAGCTGCTGGCCGACCTGGAGCAGGACCTGCAGCGGCTGCCGGAGATCAGCCCCCGCTACAAGCGGCTGAACGCGGAGGAGCCCTACCGCCTCAAGGCCACCTGCATCCGGCAGAAGCTGCTCAACACCCGGGACCGGCTGGCCGGCGGCACGCCGCACGTGCCGGGCCGGGACTACCTGGGCACCGGCGGCCTCCTGGCCGATCTGCGTCTGCTGCAGGACTCGCTGCGCGCCAACCGCGGCGAGCTGATCGCCGACGGCCGGCTGGACCGCACCATCCGCACGCTCGCCGCCTTCGGCCTGCAACTGGCCACGATGGACGTGCGGGAGCACGCCGACGCCCACCACCACGCCCTCGGCCAGCTCTTCGACCGGCTGGGCGAGGAGTCCTGGCGGTACGCGGACATGCCGCGGGACTACCGGCGCAGGCTGCTCGCCAAGGAGCTGCGCTCGCGGCGTCCGCTGGCGCCGTCCCCGGCGCCGCTGGACGCGGCGGGGGCGAAGACGCTGGGCGTCTTCCACACGGTGCGGGAGGCCTTCGAGCGGTTCGGGCCGGAGGTCGTCGAGTCGTACATCATCTCGATGTGCCTGGGCTCCGACGACGTCTTCGCGGCGGCGGTGCTGGCCCGTGAGGCCGGGCTGGTCGACCTCCACGCGGGGGTCGCCAAGATCGGCATCGTGCCGCTGCTGGAGACCACCGACGAGCTGAAGGTGGCCGACAAGCTGCTCGACGAGATGCTCTCCGACCCCTCCTACCGCAAGCTCGTCTCGCTCCGCGGCGACGTGCAGGAGGTCATGCTCGGCTACAGCGACTCGTCCAAGTTCGGCGGCATCACCACCTCGCAGTGGGAGATCCACCGGGCGCAGCGGCGGCTGCGCGACGTCGCGCACCGGCACGGCGTGCGGCTGCGGCTCTTCCACGGCCGCGGCGGCACCGTCGGCCGGGGCGGCGGCCCGACGCACGACGCGATCCTGGCGCAGCCCTGGGGCACGCTGGAGGGCGAGATCAAGGTGACCGAGCAGGGCGAGGTCATCTCCGACAAGTACCTGATCCCGTCCCTGGCGAGGGAGAACCTGGAACTGACGGTCGCGGCCACGCTGCAGGCCTCGGCGCTGCACACCGCGCCCCGCCAGTCCGAGGAGGCGCTGTCGCGCTGGGACGCGGCGATGGACGTGGTCTCCGACGCCGCGCACGGCGCGTACCGGCGGCTGGTGGAGGACCCGGACCTGCCGGCGTACTTCTTCGCCTCCACCCCGGTCGACCAGCTGGCCGAGCTGCACCTGGGCTCGCGCCCCTCGCGCCGCCCGGACAGCGGGGCGGGCCTGGACGGGCTGCGGGCCATCCCGTGGGTGTTCGGCTGGACGCAGTCGCGGCAGATCGTGCCGGGCTGGTTCGGCGTCGGCTCGGGCCTGAAGGCCGCCCGCGAGGCGGGCCGGGAGGCCGACATCGCCGAGGCGTACGAGCAGTGGCACTTCTTCCGGAACTTCCTGTCCAACGTCGAGATGACGCTGGCCAAGACGGACCTGCGGATCGCCGGGCACTACGTCGGCACCCTGGTGCCCGACGAGCTCAAGCACGTGTTCGACGTCATCAAGGCCGAGCACGAGCTGACGGTCGCCGAGGTGCTGCGGATCACCGGTGAGGCGGAGCTGCTGGACGCGCAGCCGGTGCTGCAGCAGACCTTCCGGATCCGGGACGCCTACCTGGACCCGATCTCGTACCTGCAGGTGGCACTGCTGCACCGGCAGCGCGAGGCCGCCGCCCGCGGCGAGGAGCCCGACCCGCTGCTCGCCCGCGCGCTGCTGCTGACGGTCAACGGCGTGGCGGCGGGCCTGCGCAACACCGGCTGAGACCTGCCGCGCACACGCGAGGGCGGTGCCTCCCCGCGGGGAGGCACCGCCCTCGCGTGTGCGCAGGGAGCGGGGGGCGGGGGGCGGGGTCAGTTCTTGCGGTGGCCGATCAGCCGGGGCCTGGGTTCGAGGCCGGAGAGCCCGTTCCAGGAGAGGTTCACCAGGTGGGCGGCGACCTCCGCCTTCTTGGGCTTCTGGGCGTCGAGCCACCACTGCCCGGTGAGCGCCACCATGCCGACCAGCGCCTGCGCGTAGAGCGGGGCGAGCTTGGCGTCGAAGCCGCGCTGCTTGAACTCCATGCCCAGGATGTCCTCCACCTGGGTGGCGATGTCGCTGATCAGCGAGGCGAAGGTGCCGGTCGACTGGGCGACCGGCGAGTCCCGTACGAGGATCCGGAAGCCGTCGGTGTACTGCTCGATGTAGTCCAGCAGCGCGAAGGCGGCCTGTTCCAGCAGTTCGCGCGGATGGCCGCCGGTGAGGGCACCGGTGACCATGTCCAGCAGGCACCGCATCTCGCGGTCCACGACGACGGCGTAGAGGCCTTCCTTGCCGCCGAAGTGCTCGTACACCACGGGCTTGGACACACCCGCCTTGTGCGCGATCTCCTCGACGGAGGTGCCCTCGAAACCGCGTTCGGCGAAGAGCGTGCGCCCCACGTCGAGGAGTTGCTCGCGGCGCTCCTTGCCCGTCATGCGGACCCGCCGGGTACGCCGCGACGGCGCACCCTCGCTGCCCCTGCTGCTGCTTCTGCCGTCGCTCACCCGTCAATCATGCCGCTTCGCCGACGCTCTCCTTGCGGCGGGCCGCGATCCGGTCAGCGGTCGGCCACCGTACGTCACTGGCCCAGCCGAGGAGTTCGAACCAGCGGATGATGCGGGCGCTGGAGTCGATCTGGCCGCGGAGCACTCCGTGCCGGGCGGACGTGGGGTCGGCGTGGTGCAGGTTGTGCCAGGACTCGCCGCAGGACAGCACGGCCAGCCACCAGACGTTGCCGGACTTGTCGCGGGAGCGGAAGGGGCGCTTGCCGACCGCGTGGCAGATCGAGTTGATCGACCAGGTGACGTGGTGCAGCAGGGCCACACGGACCAGGGAGCCCCAGAAGAAGGCGGTCGCGGCGCCGGTCCAGGACATCGTCGCCAGGCCGCCGATCAGCGGCGGGAGCAGCAGGGAGATGGTCGTCCACAGCCAGAAGTCCCGGCTGATCCGGCGGATCGCGGGGTCCTTGATCAGGTCGGGGGCGTACTTCTGCTGGGGGGTCTGCTCCTCGTCGAACATCCACCCCATGTGGGCCCACCACAGGCCCTTGAGCAGGGCGGGGACGGTCTCGCCGTACCGCCAGGGGCTGTGTGGGTCGCCGTCGGCGTCGGAGAACCTGTGGTGCTTGCGGTGGTCGGCGACCCAGCGCACGATCGGCCCCTCGACGGCCATCGAGCCGGCGATGGCCAGGGCGATCTTCAACGGGCGGTTGGCCTTGAACGAGCCGTGGGTGAAGTGGCGGTGGAAGCCGATGGTGATGCCGTGGCAGCCGAGGTAGTACATCCCCACCATCAGGCCGAGGTCGAGCCAGCTCAGGCCCCATCCCCACGCGAGCGGGATCGCCGCGACGAGGGCGAGGAAGGGGATGCCGATGAAGAGTCCGAGGGTGATCTGCTCGAGTGACTGCTTCTTGTCAGCACCGAGAGTGGCGCGGGGAAGCGGGGCCCCGTCGCCGGCCCCGGGTTCCGGGGCCTCGGTGATCACGTCGGTCTGTGTGGTCATGGTGGTCCCTCAATGAAAGTCGGGGGCTACGCCACCGTAACTTACGGCTTCGTAAGTATGGCAGCGCCGAGTGAAGGCCGAACAGAGCGCGCGTGTCGGCGGGAATGCGGCTCTTGGCACATGTACCCATGTTTGGGGAGGGGAAGTGCCGATCTTTCTCGTCGCATTGGAGGCGGTCGGTGCGGCATAGTGGTGGGGGCCGAACGGGCACCCTGACGGGTTGTCCTGTTCGGGAGGAGTTTCCATCCGCTGTGGTGTAACGGCAGCACTGAGGGTTTTGGTCCCTTAAGTCCGGGTTCGAATCCTGGCAGCGGAGCACGGACCGAGGGGTCGCGGCAACCGTCGCGACCCTTCCGCGTTCACCGCCCGAAACGCCCCGGTATCCTTCGGGTGACCTTCACCCGACGCCGAGGAGCCCGTTCCGTGAGCGCCCACCGCCCGGCCGCCGTCATCGTTCTCGCCGCGGGTGAGGGCACCCGCATGAAGTCGGCAACCCCCAAAGTCCTGCACGCGATCAGTGGCCGGTCCCTGGTCGGACACGTCGTGGCCGCGGCCCGCGCCCTCGAGCCCGAGCACCTGCTGGTCGTCGTCGGCCACGCCCGCGAGCAGGTGACGGCCCACCTGGCCGGGGCCGACGCCGCGGTCCGCACCGCCGTGCAGTACGAACAGAACGGCACCGGCCACGCGGTCCGGGCCGGCCTGGCGGAACTCCCGGAGCTGACCGGCACGGTGGTGATCACCGCGGGCGACACCCCCCTGCTCACCCCGGACACCCTGCGCGCGCTGGTCGAGGCCCACACGGCCGACGGCAACGCCGTCACCGTGCTGACCGCCGAGGTGCCCGACCCGACCGGCTACGGCCGCATCGTCCGCGGCGCCGACGGCTCGGTGCTGGCGATCGTCGAGCAGAAGGACGCCACCGACGAGCAGCGGGCCCTGCGCGAGATCAACTCCGGGGTGTTCGCGTTCGACGCGCGGCTGCTCGCGGAGGCGCTGGCCAAGGTGACCACCGACAACGCCCAGGGCGAGGAGTACCTCACCGACACCCTCGGCATACTGCGCGAGGCCGGCCATCGCGTCGGCGCCTCGGTCGCCGAGGACCACCGCGAGATCGCCGGCATCAACAACCGCGTGCAGCTCGCCGAGGCCCGCCGCATCCTCAACGACCGCCTGCTGCGCCGGGCGATGCTGGAGGGTGCGACGATCATGGACCCGGCGTCGACCTGGGTGGACGTCACGGTGGAGTTCGAGCCCGACACCCTCGTGCTGCCGAACACCCAGCTGTACGGCGCGACCCGGATCGCCTCGGGCGCCGAGGTCGGCCCCAACTGCACGCTGACCGACACCCTCGTCGGTCCCGGCGCCACGGTGAGCAACACCGTGGCCGTCGAGGCGGAGATCGGCGAGGCCGCCACGGTCGGCCCGTACGCCTACCTGCGCCCGGGCACCAGGCTCGGCCCGAAGTCCAAGGCCGGCACCTACGTCGAGATGAAGAACGCCACCGTCGGCGAGGGCACCAAGGTCCCGCACCTGTCCTACGTCGGTGACGCGACGATCGGCGAGTACACCAACATCGGCGCCGCCAGCGTCTTCGTCAACTACGACGGGCAGGCCAAGCACCACACGACGATCGGCTCGCACTGCCGCACCGGCTCCGACAACATGTTCGTGGCGCCCGTCACAGTCGGGGACGGCGCCTACACCGCGGCGGGCTCCGTGATCACCAAGGACGTACCGGCCGGTTCGCTCGCCGTCGCACGCGGCCAGCAGCGCAACATCGAAGGCTGGGTGGCCAGGAAGCGGCCCGGCAGCGCCGCCGCCCACGCCGCCGAACAGGCCCACCAGGCAGCCCCGGAGGCCTGACCGGCGACGGAGCGGCGAAGGCAGTGGCCTTCCCCACGTGCGCGGTTGCTCCGGCCAGCGCGTACCGTGTGAGGTGCACAGAATTTCGCCAGCTCCCCTGACCGAAGGCGAAGCTGCGTTGAACACCAAGGAGACGGTGCAGTGACCGGGATCAAGACGACCGGTGAGAAGAAGCTGATGCTCTTCTCCGGCCGCGCACACCCCGAGCTCGCGGAGGAGGTGGCACGTGAGCTGGGCGTCAACCTTGTGCCGACGAAGGCCTTCGACTTCGCGAACGGTGAGATCTACGTCCGTTTCGAGGAGTCGGCGCGCGGCTCGGACGCCTTCGTGATCCAGAGCCACACCGCCCCCATCAACAAGTGGATCATGGAGCAGTTGATCATGATCGACGCGCTGAAGCGGGCCTCCGCCAAGCGCATCACCGTGGTCGTGCCCTTCTACGGCTACGCCCGCCAGGACAAGAAGCACCGCGGCCGTGAGCCGATCTCGGCCCGCATGGTCGCCGACCTGCTGAAGACCGCGGGCGCCGACCGGATCCTCACCGTCGACCTGCACACCGACCAGATCCAGGGCTTCTTCGACGGCCCGGTGGACCACCTGTTCGCGCTGCCGATCCTGGCGGACTACGTGGGCGCCAAGGTCGACCGCTCGAAGCTGACCGTCGTCTCCCCCGACGCCGGCCGGGTGCGCGTGGCCGACCGCTGGTGCGACCGCCTGGGCGCGCCGCTGGCCATCGTCCACAAGCGGCGCGACCCTGACGTCGCCAACCAGGTCACCGTGCACGAGGTGGTCGGTGACGTGCGCGGCCGCATCTGCGTCCTGGTGGACGACATGATCGACACCGGTGGCACCATCTGCGCCGCGGCGGACGCCCTGTTCGCCAACGGCGCCGAGGACGTCATCGTGACCGCCACCCACGGCGTCCTGTCCGGCCCGGCCGCGGACCGGCTGAAGAACTCCAAGGTGAGCGAGTTCGTCTTCACCGACACCCTGCCGACGCCGGGTGAGCTGGACCTCGACAAGATCACGGTGCTGTCGATCGCGCCGACGATCGCCAACGCGGTCCGCGAGGTCTTCGAGGACGGCTCCGTGACGAGCCTGTTCGAGGACGCGCACTGATCACGCGCACCGCGTACTGATCGATTTCCGGGGCGGCCTCCCCGCCGGGTAGACTCTGCGAGTTGCTCGGCGAGGGAGGCCGTCCGCGTTTGCGCGGCTGACTCCGTTATCGACGCGCTCCTCGTAAGTGGAACGGCCCGTCGTGGGCTGGGCGACCGAATGAATTTCCCGTCGTCATCACGAGGAGTGTGATCACCGTGTCCGAGGTCAAGATCTCCGCACAGCTGCGCAGCGAGTTCGGCAAGGGCGCCGCCCGTCGCGTCCGCCGCGCCAACCTGGTCCCCGGCGTCATCTACGGCCACGGCCAGGACCCCAAGCACGTCACCCTGCCGGGTCACGAGCTGCTGCTCGCGCTGCGTACCCCCAACGTCCTGATCAGCCTGGACATCGAGGGTGACAGCACCGAGCTGGTCATCCCCAAGGCCGTGCAGCGCGACCCGCTGAAGGGCTTCCTGGAGCACGTCGACCTGCTCGCGGTCAAGCGCGGCGAGAAGGTCACCGTCGAGATCGTGGTCAGCACCGAGGGCGAGCTCGCCCCCGGCGGCAACCTGCTCGAGCACGTGCTCAACACCCTGCCGGTCGAGGCCGAGGCGACCCACATCCCCGACGGCGTGACCGTCTCCGTCGAGGGCCTGGAGGCCGGCGCCTCCGTCCTCGCCAAGGACATCCCGCTCCCGAAGGGCACCACCCTGGCCATCGACGAGGACGCCGTCGTGCTCCAGGTCGTCGCCGCCCAGGTCGAGGCTCCCGCCGAGGGCGAGGGTGAGGCCGAGGGCGAGGCCGCCGAGGCCGCCGAGTAGTCACGGCAGCACCGCGGTTCCCGGCCGCCGCCCCGCTCCGCAAGGAGCGGGGCGGCGGTCCTGTTGAATGGACGTCATGAGCATGAGCGCAGCGGAAAGCGCCCCCGAGGGGCCCTGGCTGGTGGCCGGTCTGGGCAACCCCGGACCCGAGTACGCCGGCAACCGGCACAACATCGGCTTCATGGTCGCCGATCTGCTCGCCGAGAGGATCGGCGGGCGGTTCAAGACCCACAAGAGCCGGTCCCAGGTCGTCGAGGGACGGGTCGGCGGCCGCCGCGTCGTGCTGGCCAAGCCGATGACGTACATGAACCTCTCCGGCGGCCCGGTGACGGCGCTGCGCGACTTCTACAAGATTCCGCCCGGCAACCTCGTCGCGGTGCACGACGAGCTGGACATCGACTACGCCACCCTGCGCCTGAAGAAGGGCGGCGGTGACAACGGCCACAACGGCCTGAAGTCGATCACCAAGTCCCTCGGCCCCGACTATCTGCGGGTGCGCTGCGGCATCGGCCGCCCACCGGGGCGGATGCAGGTCGCCGACTTCGTCCTCAAGGACTTCTCCTCGGCCGAGCGCAAGGAACTCGAGTGGTTCGTGGACCGCGCGGCCGACGCGGTCGAGACGCTCATCTGCGACGGGCTGGAGAGGGCGCAGGGCACCTACAACGGTTGACCATCGAAAGGTTGACCGAGTGCCACGCAATGGCCAAGGATCGCCCGCATGGTCAAACGGAGTCTCGCCCGCCGCACCGCCGAGAGCGCCTGGGGGCTGCTGCTGGTCGGCCGCATCGTCCTGCTGAGCGCGCTGGTCCTGTTGATGCTGGCGGCCGGGGTGTGGACCTCGTGGAAGACCGCCCAGCACGTCATGCTCACCAAGGGCCGCGAGCAGGGCACGATGACGGTCTCCGCCTGTGGCGCCGACACCTGCACCGGCCCCTTCGTGCCCAAGGGCCTCGGCTCCGTCCGCGGGAAGGTGACGATCGACAAGGCGGTCACCCACCGCGCCGGTGAGCGGATACCGGTGGCGGTGAAGCCCGGCACCGACGACGTGGTGCGCGGCGGACTCGCCGGCGTGCTGCACGCCTGGGTCCCGCTGGGCGGCGCCCTCCTGCTCGCCGCCCTGGTCCTGGCCGGCGGTCTGCGCTGGCCGCGCACCGCCTGGACCGCCGCCGCGGCGGGCGCCGCACTCCTGGGGGCCGCCTTCCTCACCCTGTGAAGGTGCGTGGCTCGATTGTTACCCCGGGATCTATGGGGCAGTCGTGACGTGGTGGGACCAATGGGACCGGAGTTTATTGACTCCGGGGTGAACGCCGGTGGAATCTGGCCACCTCCCCCCGCATTCCGTCTTTCACACCCTCAGGTGGTATGCCCATGCGCGCCCTCATCCCGGCGTCCGCGGCGACGGTGGCCCTGGCAGCGTCCGTGCTGTTCGCCCCCGCCGCCCTCGCGCACAACGCCCCCGGCGACAACGGCAATGTGAAGATCCACGACGCGAAGACCGGCGAGGAACTCCACAGGAACGAGCCGCACGTCTGCACCTTCTACCTCGACGGCTTCCGCTTCGACGGTGCCCAGAAGGCCGAGTGGCACATCGAACGGTGGTCCCCGACCGACGGCGACAAGGGCGAGACGGTGAAGTCCGGCTCGCTGACGCTCGACGGTTCCGGCCACGAGCGCACGGAGGACCTCGCGCTCCCGGACGGCCACTACAAGCTCTTCTGGAACTTCGACGGGGAGCACGGCCGGGCCAAGCACAAGGTCTTCTGGGTCGACTGCACGGACAGCGGCGGCGGGAACGGCGGCACAGGGACGCCGACGCCCGGCTCCCCGTCCGCCTCGCAGTCCCCCTCCGGCTCCGCTTCGCCGTCCGCCTCGACCCCCGGTGGCGGTGAGCAGCCGGGCGGCTCGGCCTCCGCGACCGCCGCCCCGTCCGCCACGGACACCGCCGCCGCCGGCTCCGGCGGCTCCTCCGGCTCCGGCGGCTCCTCCGGCTCGGAGAGCGGCGGCCTCGCCGAGACCGGCGCGCAGGTCGGCGGCATCACCCTCGGCGCGCTGCTGCTGGTGGGCGCGGGGGCCGTGCTGGTGACGCGCCGCCGCAAGGGTGCCGGACAGCACTGACCGGACCGTGGCACCGACCGGCGGCGCCGGCCCCCCGCGAGAAGGGGGGCCGGCGCCGCCGGTGTGTCACGCCGCGTCGACGGGTTCCAGGAACTCCAGGCGGTTGCCGAACGGGTCGTCGGTGTGGAAGCGGCGGTGGCCCGGGAGGTCG
>NZ_JARAVM010000029.1:0-109746 GCF_033792735.1 Streptomyces sp. PA03-3a | reverse complement strand
GCGCCGCCGGTGTGTCACGCCGCGTCGACGGGTTCCAGGAACTCCAGGCGGTTGCCGAACGGGTCGTCGGTGTGGAAGCGGCGGTGGCCCGGGAGGTCGCCATCCCAGACGACCGCGGCGCCGCGGGACTCCAGCCGCTCCGCGTAGGCCTCGATGCCGCTGACGCGCAGGCCCGGATGGGCCTTCCGAGCCGGGCGGAAGTCCGCCTCGACGCCGATGTGCAGCTGGACCGCGCCGGTGGCGAACCAGCAGCCGCCCCGGGCGGCGAGCACCGGCGGCTTGGGCACCTCGCTCATCCCCAGGACCCCCGCGTAGAAGGCGCGCAGGATCTCCTCCGAGCCGGGCGGAGCGGCGAGCTGGACGTGGTCCAGGGCGGTGATCACCTGCGTCACCCCGCCTTCCGTGCGACGGCGAAGATCCGCCGGAAGGGGAAGACGGTGCCGTGCGGCCCCGCCGGGTACGCCTTGCGCAGCAGGTCGCGGTACTGGCCGAGGAACTCCCTGGTGGCCTCCGGATCGTCCTCCAGCGCGGTCAGCACGGGGCGCAGCGCCGTCCCCTTGGTCCATTCGAGCACCGCGTCCTCGCCCTGCAGGAGCTGCACGTAGGTGGTCTCCCAGACGTCGACGTCCACCTCGACCTCGGGGATCTCGATGAGCCGCTCCAGGTAGCCGGGGGGCTGGAGGATGTGGACGTAGCGCCGGCCGTGGCCGTCGCCGAGGCGGTCCCGCCAGGCCGGGGAGTCGCAGAGGTCGCCGAGCAGGGCGTGACTGGGCGAGGTGAAGTTGCCGGGGACCTGAAAGGCGAGGACGCCGCCGGGGGCGAGGTGCTCGACCCAGAGGGGGAAGCGGTCGGCGTGGCCCTCGACCCATTGCAGGGCGGCGTTGGAGACGATCAGGTCGTAGGTGCCGTCGGGGATCCAGTGGGCGGCGTCGGCGGCGCGGAAGTGGAGGCTGCCGCCCCCGGGGGTCGGGCCCTCGTGGGCCCGGGCGGCCTCCAGCATCTCGGCGGAGCTGTCGAGGCCGGTGATGCGGGCGGCGGGCCAGCGCTCCGCGAGCAGGGCGGTCACGTTGCCGGGTCCGCAGCCGACGTCGGCTATCCGCGGGCTCGCGCCGGGCAGCTCCGGTATCCGGGCCAGCAGGTCGTGGAAGGGGCGGGTGCGGTGGGTGGAGTGGTGGAGATACTGCTGGGGATCCCAGGCTGCTGCGGGCATGTTTCGAACTCCCTGGCGAGAGATGGATCTCTTCCTGCCGCCGACATTGCCCACAAGGTTCCAGAGCTAATCTCTTGATGTCAAGAGACTTCATGTCGACACAACCACTACACTGATCCCCATGGAGGACGAGGTCGATCGGCTGGTCGCTGCGTGGCGCAGGGAGCGCCCTGACCTCGACGTCGAACCGCTCGAGGTGCTCAGCCGGGTCAGCAGGCTGGCGAGGCACCTGGACCGGGCCCGTCGCCTGGCGTTCTCCGAGCACGGCCTGGAGCCCTGGGAGTTCGACGTGCTCACCTCCCTGCGCCGCGCGGGCGCGCCCTACCAGCTCTCCCCCGGGCAGTTGCTGACCCAGACGCTGGTCACCTCCGGGACGATGACCAACCGGATCGACCGGCTCACCAAGAAGGGGCTCGTGGAGCGGCTGCCCGACCCCTCGGACCGGCGCGGCGTCCTCGTACGGCTCACCCCGGAGGGACGGGACCGGGCGGACCAGGCCCTGGCGGGCCTGCTGGCCCAGGAGCGGGCCATCCTCGGAGAGCTCTCCGGCCGCCAGCGCGGGGAACTCGCGAACCTGCTCCGACAGTTGACCGCGCCCTTCGACAACATCCCCGGCTGACGTCGATCACCCGGCGTGATCGTTGGGGAACGATCACAAACGGCCACGCTCCGCCACCGGTTGCACACACAAAGTGGCGCACTTAGCGTGAGGACCGTGATCGCCGCTTAAAGGCTCAAATGGCCACTTTTGCGGCTGCCGGCGCACCACATTCCGACAACGTCAAGTGGAAGGCGGTCGGGGCGCGTCCGGCTTCCATTTCCCTGGACCCCGCCGGGTCCCGCTCCACCTTGGAGATGCAGATGACTCTGCACACCCGCGCAAGCAAGATAGCCGCAACCGCGGTGACCGGCGCCTTGGCCGGCACCCTCGCCATCGGCACCATGGGCACCGCCTTCGCCACCGACGGCCGGCCTGCCGCCGGGGTGCCTGCCGCTCCTGGACCGGATGGCCAAAGTGAACTCGTTTCCCCTTCCGAGCGTCTCCGGGACCTGTCCCGTGAAGTAGCGGCGGTGTCCGCACGCTCCCCCCACGCGGCCCTGTTCCAGGGCCGCGTCGTCGCCCGTACGGGTCTGCGCGTCCGCAGCGGACCGGGCGTCCAGTTCTCCAGCGTCGGCGTCATCCCCTACAACGCCCTGGTGGCCATCGTCTGCAAATCCGTAGGCAGCCCCATCGCCGGCAACCCGCGCTGGTACCAGCTCAGCGGCAACCTCTGGGCCTGGTCCTCGGCCCGCTTCGTGGCCAACGTCGGTCCGTCACCCGCCTGGTGCAGCGGCACCGGCGGTGTCGGTGGCGTGGGCGGTGTCGGCGGCGTGGGCGGTGTCGGCGGAGTCGGCGGGATCGGCGGTGTCGGCGGGATCGGCGGTGTCGGTGGCGTCGGAGGGATCGGCGTCCCGGGCTTCGTCGGCGGGATCGGCGGGATCGGCGTCTGCCGCAACAACGGGCACGGCGGTCGCGAGCACGGCCGCGGCGACCAGCGCTTCAACGGCGTGGACGACCCGTTCCGCGAGGACAACCGCGCCGAGGACTCCCTGGACAGCGTCGCCCTCGCCAAGCGCAGCGACGGCCCCGGCGGCGGCCGCGGCGGGGTCGGCGGTGTCGGCGGAGTCGGCGGCATCGGCGGAGTCGGTGGCGTCGGCGGCGTCGGCGGTCCCGGTCTCGTCGGCGGTGTCGGCGGCGTGGGCGGTCCCGGCTTCGTCGGTGGACCCGGTGGGGTCGGCGGTGTCGGCGGCATCGGTGGTATCGGTGGTATCGGTGGCGTCGGCGGTCCCGGCTTCGTCGGCGGTCCCGGTGGGGTCGGCGGCATCGGCGGTGTCGGTGGCGTCGGCGGTATCGGTGGTCCCGGCTTCGTCGGTGGACCCGGCTTCGTCGGCGTCCCCGGCCTGAACGGTGGCTTCAACTGCCGTGACAACGGCCGCGGTGGCAACGGCCGGGGCGACAACGGCCACGGTGGCAACGGCGGTAACGGCCGGGGCGACAACGGCCACGGTGGCAACGGCGGTAACGGCCGGGGCGACAACGGCCGCGGCAACAACGAGAGCGACCCCTTCGACGAGGCCGGTGACAGCCGCCGGAACGACAACGGCCGCGACCCGTTCGACGGCCTCAATGACCGCGGTCAGGAGAACGGTCAGCACCGTGACCGTGCCAACGACCGTGACACCAGCCGCTCGGCGCCGGTCACCGGCGTCGGCGGTGAATAACCGCGGGTATCCGCGGTGACCCGGCGGGTCGCTCTCCCCGGTCACGGGGAGGGCGATCCGCCGCGCGCCGTGCCGTCAGACGTGCTGGACGGGGGCCACCGAACCCACGCGGCCGCCGTCACCGTCGACCGGGGGCACGCCGGCCCGGCGGGCCAGCGCCACGGCGGCCAGCGTCGAGTGCACGCCCAGCTTCCCCAGCACGTTCTGCATGTGGGTGCGGACCGTGTGCGGCGACAGGTAGAGCCGTTCGGCGACCGCCTTTCGGCCCAGGCCGGCCACCATGCAGCGCAGCACCTCCTGCTCGCGCGGGGTGAGCGACTCCACCAGCCGCTCGCTCTCCGTGCGGTGCCGGCGGGCGGCCGTCAACTCCCGCAGCACACCGGTGAGCAGCGCGGGCGGCAGGTGCGTCTCGTCGCGCAGGACGCCGCGCATCACGGCCAGCAACCGGGACAGCGAGCAGTCCTTGGCGACCCAGCCGGAGGCGCCGGCCTGCAGGGCCCGGGCGGCCCGGCGCGCGTCGTCCCGCTCCGCCAGCACGACCGTCCGGGTGTCGGGATGCTCGGAACGCACGCGTTCCACCAGGGCGATGCCGTCGAGTCCGGCCTGCGCGCCGCCGTCGGCCGCGCCCGGCGGGGCGGCCTTGGGCGCGCCCATCACCCGGACGCCCACGGCGGAGGTGGCCCCCAGGTCGGCGTCGACCAGCAGTACGTCGTAGCGGCGGCCGTCGGAGGCCGCCCGGTCCAGGCAGCGCTGGGCGGCCGCCCCGCTCCCGGCGGCCGAGACGTCGACGTCTGGTTCGGCCGCGAGGGCGGCCGCGAGCGATTCGGCGAAGATGCGGTGGTCGTCGACGACGAGAACGCGGATACGTCCCACGGGCCCCACTCCCGGCATTCGGCACTTCCCCCCACGGACGAGGTCGATGTGCACGGAGGGCCGGCACCTGGAGCGGACGCCGCACGCCGCCGGGCTAGCAGCCGTCCCCAACCAGGTGCCGAACCCTTGTGTCTCGCCCCCTGATGCCGCCGGCCCCCACCGGCGCTGCCAAAAAGCGTAGGGGCAGGAGCAGACAAAGGCGCCCGAATGGAAAAACTCGCTGGACGGAGTTCCCCGGGACGCGCCCGGGTGTGGCCCGTGGTGCGGTTCTCCACAGGCGTGGACGAGGGGCGGCACGCGGAGTCGCGGTGGCTGCCGCGCCGTCCGGCACGGCAGCGCCACAGGCGCCACAGGCGGTGCGTAACACCGGTGTTCATGTGAACTCCCCCTCGGAGCAAACCCGTTCAGCGAATCCCGGACGCTGATCGGTGGCCTCGCCGGGCGCGTACGTACCGTGGCCGCACATCGGCCTGCCCCGGGCGCACGAGCCGGCCTCCGGCCGCTGCGTGGGCGGGGAACCGGTGCGCCGCGCCGAGGTCCTGGCCCGCGGCCACGACTGCTCCACTCCCGCGTCGGCGCCCGGGGCTTCCGGACTTCCCACTCACCGGGCTCCTCGGTGGGCAGGGGTACGCCCGGGCCAGGGAGCCGTCATCCGCGGTCCCTCGCCTACGGACGTACCTCGCCTGCGAATGCCCGGCTTCCCGGCACGGAAGGCCGCGTAATCGCAACCGGGACTGGGCACGAAAGTGCCAGTCCGCAAAGTGCCAGTCCGATCTGTTGGGCTGGTCCGGTACCTGCGCCAGTATTCCCGCATACACATTTCGCGATGATGGCCATCAAGCGAGCCGGGAGGGCAATCCCGCCTTCCGGTTGGGATCGACCAAGGGTATTGGTGAAATGAAGAATTCCGGTTCCGCTGCCGCCGTCCTCTCTGCTCTCGCCATTCTGACTGCGCTCCTGACCGGCGCATTCACGGCCCCCGCAGCCCATCACACGATGGCGGATTCCTCCGTCACCGTGTCGACGGACAGCCTGAATTGGGACTGACGGCGTACCGGGCGAGAGAGCGAGGGAGAGACCGATGAACATCCTGGTGTGCCGATGGGACCAGGTGACGCTGAACGCGCTGCTCGACCGGGGAGCCGCGGTGACCCTGGTCTTCGACGAGTGGGAGGCGGCCCACCGCGCCATCGACCCGGCGCTGCTCGCCAGGGTCGACCGGCACTACGTGATCCGTAGCTTCGACGCGCTCGACGAAGTGGCGCAGCTCGCCGTCGAGATCCGCTCGACCGGAGTGAAGATCGACCGGGTGCTCAGCCTCTCCGAGTTCAGCCAGTTCAGCGCCGCCTATCTGGCCCAGTTGCTCGGCCTGGACCAGCCGTCCGTCGAGATGTCCGTGCTGATGCGGGACAAGCGGGCCATGAAGGAGCGGGCAAGTCGGGCCGGGATCGCCTGCGCGCGCTTCGTGCCGCTGTCCACGGCGGATGCCGAGGAGTCCGTGCGCCGGGTCGTGTCCGATCTCGGATTCCCCGTCGTGGTCAAGCCCGCCGCTGGACTCGGGTCCGTCGGTACCTCCAAGGTGGCGGACGCCGCCGAGCTGGCCGCCGTGCTCGCGGAGGCGTCCCGGGAGACCACCGTCCAGTTCCTGATGGCCGAAGAGCCCATCGACGGTGAGGAGTTCCACGTCGACGCAGTGTGGGTGGGAGGCAAGGCCCGGGTCTTCGGCGTCAGCCGCTACCTCCGGCCCCGGATGACGGTGCGGACCCCAGGCCGGGAGAACGGCTCGATCCTGCTCCCACGGGAGCGCGAACCCGGCCTGTACCGGGAGATCGAGATGCTCCACGAGCGCCTCAACGCGGCATTCGGCATCACCGACGAGATCACCCACCTGGAACTCTTCCGACGGCCCGACGGCTCCCTGTGGTTCTCCGAGATCGCGACCCGCTTCGCGGGCGGCGCGATACCCGAGACCTTCGGACCGCTCGGGGCGGACCTGCGCGAACTGTGGGTTCAGGCCGTGCTCGGAGCGGACCACGACGTGCCGGTGCTGCGTACGCCCCCGTACCCCTACGTCGGGTGGATCAACCTCGCCCCCGACCGGCCGGGCCGGATCGTCGCGGATCCGGGCGACGAGCTGATCGCGCGGTTCCCGTACGTGCTGGATGTCATCAGGTCCCGTTCCGTGGGCTTCGAGATCGGCGAACTGCACCCCTCCGTGTGGTGCCTGCTGCTGGTGCTGGGGGCCGACAGCGAGGAGGAGTTCCGCTCGCGGACCGCGGAACTGGAGGCCGCGCTGCTGCCCGCGTACGAGGTGGCCGGATGAGCGCCGGTGACGACCCGGCGCCGCTGGGCTTCGGCAACCGGTTCACCTCCCACATGGTGGTGGCCCGGTGGACCACGGAGAAGGGCTGGGGACCGGCCGGCCTCACCGGGCACCGGCCGTTGGAACTGCCGCCCACGGCCATGGCGCTCCACTACGGGCAGGCGATCTTCGAGGGTCTCAAGGCCTATGCGGCGGCCGACGGCACGCTGGCGTTGTTCCGCCCGTGGTTCAACGCCGAGCGTTTTGCACGCAGTGCCGCGCGCCTGGCGATGCCCGAGCTCCCGCCCCAGGTCTTCGTGGCGGCGTGCGAGACCTTGGCCCGCGCCGACGCCGATGAGGTGCCGCGTGGCCAGGGCCAGAGCCTCTACCTGCGACCGTTCATGATCGCGGTGGAGCCGAACCTCGGCGTACGGCCGTCCCGGGAGTACCTGTTCGCGGTCGTCGCCTCGCCGGTGGACCACTTCTTCGCCGGCGGCGGCGAGGCCATCGACGTGTGGTGCCCGGACGGCCTGATCCGCGCCGCCCCCGGCGGTACGGGCGCCGCCAAGTGCGCCGGCAACTACGCCGGCAGCCTGGCCACCAAGGCCGAAGCGCTGGCCAACGGGTGTCAGGAAGTCCTGTGGCTGGACGCCCTGGAACACCGCTGGATCGAGGAACTCGGCGCAATGAACTTCTTCTGCGCCGTTCGCACGCCCGACGGGGAGACGCAGCTGGTCACCCCGGCGCTGTCCGACACGATCCTGGCCGGCAACATCCGTGACAGCCTGCTGCGCCTGGCGGCCGGGCTGGGCCACCGGGTCACCGAGCGGCCCGTCGCCCTCGCGGAACTCACCGCCGACGACAGCCGCGTCACCGAAGCCTTCGCATGCGGCACCGCCGCCTCCGTCGTCCCGATCGGCGTGATCAGGACCCCTCGGGGCCGCACCCTCGTCGGCGACGGGCGGCCCGGCAAACTGACGGCCGCGCTGCGGGACGAGCTCGCCGCCGTGCAGTACGGCCGCCAGCACGACGCGCACGGCTGGATGCACCCGGTCCCCGGGGTGTCCCTCGCCCCCTCGCCGTGAGCCGGGCGGATGTCGCCGCGATCTGCGTGGAGACGGCCGGGCCCGCAGGGCTCGTCGGCTTCCGCAGGGTCACCGCCCGCACCCGGGTCACCGGGTTGTCCAACACGTCGGGCCGCCCGCTGTCCCGGGCGTCGGCGGGCACCGCGGTGGCGCTCGCGCTGGCGGAGAGCCCGTTCCACGCCGAGGGCGGCGGGCAGGCGTGCGACACCGGTGCCGTGCGGTCGGGCGATACCGTGGTCCAGGTGACGGAGGTACGGCGCGGAGCGTCCGGGCACCCGTCCCACCGGGGGCGGGTGTTGTCGGGGGCGATCGCGCCCGGCGACGTGGTGGACGCCGAGGCCGACGGCCCGCGGCGGCTGGCGATCGCACGCTCCCACACCGCCGCCCACGTCCTGCACCATGTACTGCGCGGGCTGCTGGGCGAACAGGCCGTACGCCTTCGTTCCCTGGCCGGGCCCGGTCGGCTGGTCTACGAGTTCCGCCATCGAAGGACGCTGGCCCCGGCCGAACTGACCCTGGTCGAGGAGCGGGTGAACTCCCTGCTGCTCGCAGACCCCGAGGTGACGGCCGGCCGCCGCACAGGTGCCCCCGTGGTGTCCATCGGCGACTTCTCGCGTGAGCAGTGCGGTGGCACGCACGTCTCGCACGGCTCGCTGGCCGGGACGATTCGCGTCCGGAACCAGCGGGTGTCCGCCCCGGGCTTCCTGCGGATCGAGGTGTGGACGGGTTTCGACGCGCTCCGCGCCGTGGACCTCGGCACCCTGAAGCTGCGGGAGCTGACGGAACTGCTGGAGGATCCCGCGCGGGACCCGGTCGACGCCCTGCGGAGCCGGCTCGGGCAACTCGCCCAGTTGCGGCAGGAGGTGGAACGTCTGCGCCAGGCCGATCGGGACCGCCGGGCCGCCGCCCTGGCCGACCGGGCCGAGCTGGTCCGGGGCGGCCTGCTGGTCACCGCTCGCGTGGACGGCCTCGCCCGCAGCGAACTGCCCGTACTGGCCACGGCCGTCGCCGAGCGGCTGGCCTCCGGCCTGGGCCTCGCCGTGCTGGGCGGGGCGGACGGCCCCGTGACGGATATCGCCGCAGCCACCGGGCCCGCCCTGCTCGCCCGTGGAGTCCGGGCCGCCGACGTACTGCTCGGCGCCGCGAACCTCGTCGGTGGGGAGGTCCGCGGCGACGGGACCGCCGCAGTGGTGACCGGCTCCCGCGTGGCCGTGCTGGCAGAGGCGCTGCTCGAGATCCGCGGGGCCGCCCGTGCGGCCCTGGCCGGCGCGCGGCACTGACCGCCCGGCTCAGAGCCAGCCGCGCTCCACCGCGCGCACCCCCGCCTCGAAACGGCTGCGCGCGTCGAGACGGGTCATCAGCCCGGCCATCAACCGGCGCACGCTGCGCAGGGACAGGCCCAGATGCCGCCCGGCCACCTCATCCGTCAGCCCCATGGCGAGCATCCGCAGCAGCTCGCGCTCCTGCGGGGTCAGCCCCTCCTCGTCCCGTGCCGTCGAGGTACCCAGGGGCTTGGCGGACTCCCAGATCCTCTCGAAGAGTTCCACGACAGCGGTGACGAGGCTCGGCTCACGCAGCAGCAGCGCGCCGGAGCTGCTGTCCTCGCAGTCGATCGGCAGGGTGGCGACCTTACGGTCGATGACGATGATCCGCATCGGCATCGTCGGAACCGTCCTGACCTCGCCACCGAGGCCGGCGAGCCAGGCCGCGTACTGCTGGGTGCCGGGGTGGTTGCGGACGCTGTCCAGATAGACGGTGCGCACCGAGACCCCGCGCGCCAGGATCTCACTGTCCAGGGCCCGGCTGGCCTCCATGCTCTCCGGTGACAGCGCCGCCCGGGGGATCAGCGCGAGGACCTCGGCCTCCACCTCCCGTGAGAGCTCCTCGATCCGGTTGCGCGTCGAGTCCAGCCCCCTCAGGTACTCGATGACGCCGCCCTCGGGATGGGTGCGCCCGACCTCGTGTTCCCGCATGAGGTCGGCCAGGGCGGAACGCGCCCGCTCCAGCTTCTGCTGCTGCTTGAGGATCTTGGTCTGCCGACTCGCTATGAGGGCGCCGACGCCGAGGTCGGGTTTGACCGCCGTCCACAGACCGGGTTCGTCGTAGGAGGGCCGCGCGAGGCCCGCGGCCGACAGTTCCGCACAGGCGGTGCCCACGTCCGCCTCGTCAAGGCGAAGCTTTCCGGCCAGCTCGCCCGGGGCCCAGTAGGGCTTGCGGAGCATCGTCCGGTATATCGCCTCGGCCTCGCGGCTCACGCCCAGAAAAGCCAGGGTTCCCCCGCCGGCCGATCTGTTGATTGTTGTACTTTTATTGGCCGGCTCATTTTTGGTCAACAGAATCCCCCACGTACTGTCGGAGCCCGGAGGTGTCCGGCAGTACGGGAAAAGCGGATTGCGCGTCCCCTCACGAGGGGAGTGCCGGGTCGAGCACTCGCTCCGTGCCGCCGTCCGCTCCCGGACCACAGGCTCCGGCGAGTGTACCCGGCACGGAAAAGGGCCCGTGCCCGGCACACGAGGTGCCGGACGCGGGCCCGGAGGAAATCGTCCCGTGGCCTAATTGACTGCCTTCCAGTCCAGCACCGGATCGGCGAGCTCGGTGACCCCCGCGAGCAGCCCGAGCCGGTTCGCTCGCACGGCCGGGTCCTCGGCCATGACCAGCACGTCCTCGAAGAACCGTTCGACCGCGCCGACGAGCTCGGTGGTCTCCTCCGCAAAACGGTCCAGGCGGGTGTCCCCGTCGAGAGCGGCCTGCACCTTCTCCACGGCCGTGAGCAGCCCGGCCTCGGCTCCCTGCTCGAACAGTGCCGGGTCGCAGAGCGGCTCCGTGCCCGGGGGCACGATGCGGCGGATCCGCTGCACCGCCGCGACGAGGGCCTGGAACGCGGGACTCCCGAGCCTCGACTCCAACTCCGCGAGCGTGCCCTCCGCCCGGATCGGGGCCGCTCCCAGGGGCAGGACCGCCCGGACGGGATCGACTCCGTGGCCGGCTTCGAGCAACTGCTGCTCGAAGCGGCGCAGTACGAACTGCAGGGCGTCCTCCAGCGCCTGGGCGGTGGGCGTCACCTTCTGGTACTCCGCGGCGACCGCCAGGCCGGCGTCGACGGTGATGCCGGCCAGTTCCGGCCGGGCCCGCAGGATGTTGACCACGCCGAGCGCCGAGCGGCGCAGGCCGAAGGGGTCGGAGCTGCCGGTTGGTGCGGAACCGATCGCGAACAGCCCCGCCAGCAGGTCGAAGCGGTCGGCGAGCGCCAGCAGCGCGCCGGGAGTGGTGCCGGGGAGGGCGTCTCCGGCGAACCTGGGGAGCTCGGCCTCGTAGAGGGCGTCGGCCACCGCCCCGCCCTCACCGGCCCGCCCGGCGTACTCCCTGGCCATGACCCCGGCCAGGGACGACAGCTCGGTGACCATCTGGGAACCCAGGTCGAACTTGACCAGCCGGGCGGCGCGCTCCACCGTGCCGCGGTCCGCCTCCCCGAGTCCGGCGGCCTCGGCGAGGCGCCCGGCGACCGCGGCGATGCGCTCGGCCCGGTCGGCCATCGAGCCGAGCCGCTCCTCGAAGGTCAGCAGTGCCAGCTTCCGCTTCATGTCGGCCGGCGCGGTCCGCAGATCCGCGTTCCAGAAGAACGCCGCGTCCTCGTAACGGGCCCTCAGTACCGCCTCGTTGCCGGCCCGGACCACATCGTGGTCGCAGGAGCCGTTGGCGACCGCGACGAAGAAGGGCAGCAACCTGCCGTGCTCGTCCTGCACCGGCAGGTAGCGCTGGTGCTTGCGCATGACGGTGACGAGGATCTGGTCGGGCAGGTCGAGGTACTTCGCGTCGAAGCGGCCCAGGATCGGGGTCGGCTGCTCGACCAGGTCCGTGATCTCGGAGACGAGCCCGGCGTACTTCTCCAGGTCCACGGTGCCGCCGGCCTCGGCGGCGAGCCGCAGCGCGCCCTCCTCGACCAGGACGCGCCGCCGCGCGGACTCGACGAGGACACCGTGCCCCGCCAGGAACTCGCGGTAGCCGTCGGCCGACGGCACGTCCACGGACGGCTGAGCCGCGGTGCGGTGGACCTGGGTCGTGCGGCCGGCGACGAGTGTGGAGACGCGGAACGGCAGCACCCGCTCGCCGAGGAGCGCGGTGATCCACCGGATCGGCCGGGTGAAGGCCAGCCCCGGTGCGTTCCACCGCATGTTCTTCTCGGACCTCAGTCCGGTCACCACCCCGGGCAGCGAAGCGCTGAGCACCTCGGCAGCGGGCCTGCCCCGCACCTGCCTGCTGACGGCCACGTGTTCCTGGCCGCCGTGCTCGATCCGCACCAGGTCGCCGGCCTCGACGCCCTGTGCGCGGGCGAAACCGAGGAGGGCCTTCGTCGGCTGTCCATCGGCGTCGAAGGCCGCGGAGACGCGCGGCCCTCGCACGGTCTGCTCGTGATCGCTCTCATGTGCCTCCACCCGCTCGACGACGGCGAGCACACGCCGGGGCGAAGCGGAGACCGTCACCGGCCCATGGCCCAGCCGGGTTGCTTCCAGCGCCTGCTCCAGCGCGAGCCTCACCGCCTCGGCGGTGCGGTTCACCTCGGCCGGTGGCATCTCCTCGACGCCGATCTCCAGTGCGAAGGCGGCGGGCCCGGCATCGTCCTGCTCCGCGACCGCGGGGGACAGCACGGGGTCGGCCGGCGCGGCGGGCGACTCCACGAGGCCGAGGGGATGGCCCAGCTCCTCGCGGCGGGCGGCCCACAGCCCGGCCACTTCGTGGGCGAGGGAGCGCATCCGGCCGAAGGCGCGGGCCCGCTCCGTCGTGGAGATGGACCCGCGGGCGTCGAGGACGTTGAAGGTGTGCGAGCACTTCAGCACGTACGAGTACGCGGGCACGGGCAGCCGCTCGTCGAGCATCCGGCGGGCCTCGCGCGCGTAGGACTCGAAGAGTTCGCGTTGGGTGTCCACGTCCGCTTCGTCGAGGTAGTAGCGGCTCATCTCGTACTCCGCCTGGCCGAACGCCTCGCCGTAGGAGACGCCGGGTGCGTACGCGATGTCCTTGAAGTGGCCGACGCCCTGGAGCGCCATGAGGATGCGCTCCATCCCGTAGGTGATCTCGACGGAGACCGGGTCCAAGGTGATGCCGCCGGCCTGCTGGAAGTACGTGAACTGGGTGATCTCCAGTCCGTCGAGCCAGACCTCCCAGCCCAGTCCCCAGGCCCCGAGCGCGGGCGAGGCCCAGTTGTCCTCCACGAAGCGGACGTCGTGGGCGGCAGTGTCGATGCCGAGCGCCCGCAGGCTGCCGAGGTAGAGCTCCTGGGCGTTGCCCGGCTCCGGCTTGAGGATCACCTGGTACTGGGTGTGGGTCTGGAGGCGGTTGGGGTTCTCGCCGTAGCGGGAGTCGTCGGGACGCACACTGGGTTCGACGTACGCGACCCGCCAGGGCTCGGGCCCCTGGACCCGCAGGAACGTCGCGGGGTTGAGGGTACCCGCGCCGACCTCGGTGTTCATCGGCTGGGCCGCCAGGCAACCCTGCTCGGTCCAGTACCGGTTCAGGGCGAGCAGAGCGTCTTGCATCGTGAGCATGAGTGGGCGCCCCCAGGGCTGAGCGGTCGGGCGGAGGAGCCCCGATTCTATGCAGCGGCCACGTACGCACGCCGGATCCGGCCCGGGCACCAACGTGCCACGGTCCTAGCTGCCAGCCCGAATCCTTGGCCCCCCTCCGAAGCGTGTGCGCATAGTGGTCCGGCCGGCGGCACCGCGGTTCTCCCCCCACCCGGGCCTTCGTTCGGGGCACCCCGCACGACTCGCCCGCCTCCCTTCCCTCTTCCGGTCACCGCCCCGGATCCACCGGAGATCCCCGGCGGTGGCCGTCATTCGACTAGGAACGGTTAATGAGCAGCAAGAGCGAGTTTTCCCACGGCGGTTGGCGTCCAGCGCCGGACCGCTTCCTCGACATCGTGGAACAGCCTCTCTACCGCACGCTGGTCGACCTCCAGGACCTGGTCACCACGGAGACGGCGGCGTTCTGGAGCGCACGCGGCGTCAAGTCCCTGCACCTGCCGGTCACCACCAACAGCATCTCCAGCCCGATGGGCCTGGGCAGCGACTCGTTGCCGGTCGAGATCGACCTGTTCGGGCAGCGCACCTTCCTCGCCGACTCGATGCAGTTCATGCTCGAGTACGGGTGCCGGCTCGCTCCGGACGGCGCCTGGTACCTGATGCCGAGCTTCCGCGGCGAGGACTGCGACGAGTCCCACCTCAACCAGTTCTTCCACAGCGAGGCGGAACTGGCGGGTGGGCTGGACGACTGCATCAGCGTGGTCGACGCCTACATCAGCAGCCTGGCGTCGTCCGTCATGGAGCGACACGAGGGGGCCGTCGGCGAACTGGCGGGCACCACCGCGCACATCGAACAGATGCTCGCCATGGACGGCTTCCCGCGGATGACCTTCGACGAGGCCGTCGCCCACCTGGGTTCCGACTCCCACGCCGTGGAGTACCACGACGGATGGCGGACGCTCACCCGGCACGGCGAGCGCCGGCTGATGGAGGAGGTCAGCCCGGTCCTGTGGGTGACCCACTACGACCACCTCTCGGTGCCCTTCTACCAGGCCTACGGTGACGACGGGCGGCGCACGGCCCTCAACGGCGACCTCCTCTTCGGCGTCGGGGAGACCGTCGGTTGCGGCGAGCGGCACTTCGACGGCGAGCAGACGCGCCGCGCGCTCGCCCACCACCAGGTGCCGGAGGAGTCCTACGGCTGGTACGTGCAGATGAAGGAGCGAACCCCGATGCGCACTTCGGGGTTCGGCCTCGGTGTCGAACGCTGGTTCATGTGGGTCCTGAACCAGAAGGACATCCGCGAGCTGCAGCTGGCCCCACGCCTGAACGGTGTCGCGCTGACCCCGTGAACCGTGACCGACGGCCCGTTGCCGGCCGGTCCCGGTCCCCGCGAGGACGCGTCCGCGTCCCGAACCCGTCCCACCGCCCCAGGGAGTCCCGTGCCCACGCGTTTCGAGCCACAGTCGCCAGGCCTCGCCCCTCTGGTCGACCGACGGTGCGCACCCGACGGGTACGGTGTCGTCACCGGGCGGGGGATGAGCCGCATCGCCGCATCGTTGGGCGTCGCGCACGACGTGCTGGCCGCGGGCCCAGTCGAACGCACCCATCTGCCGGTGCTCGTCCCCGGGGCGGTCCTGGCGTCCGTGTCCTCCTTCCTGGCGCCGGGACTGCACGGCACCGACGTGAGGACCAACCGGTCGGAACGGGTCACCGGCCGGTACCCCACCGCGGGGCTCTGCCTGGAGGGACTGCCGCTGCTCTCCCGCCGGCCACTGAGCTGGCGGGAACTCCCGCTCGGGTACTGGACGTCGGGCCCGGCCGTCCCCCCAGTCGCGGTGACCGGCGACGTCGAGGACCAGGTGTGCCTCAACGGCCTGGCCGCCGCCGCCCCGGACCGTCCCGTCGACCTCGTGACCCTGGTCGGCACCGCGCTGGAGCGGCTCGGGGTCCCGGGACGGCCCGCGCAGGAGCCGTGGGGGCTGGTCGAGCAGGCTCTCGTCTGGCGCTTCCGGGGCCGTGCGACGGCGACCGTGCAGCACCTGCCGGCCGCGGCCGTCACCGCGGCCGGCATCCGGTTCACCGGGCGGGACGGTGTTCTGCGCCCTCCGGTGGTCTCCGTGTTCCACATCAGCCAGTTCGCGCTGCTGCGCGGCGAGCACGAGGAGGACGACGAGTGACGACCGTCGGCGACACCCTGTGGGCCGGCGACGCCGCGGCCCTGGAGCGGGACCACATCATCGACGCCCGCTACCCGCTCTCCGGGGCCAGCGCCTGGCTGCCGCACGGGTACGCCCTGTGCTCGGCCGTGCTCGACCGCTTCCGGGACACCTTCGCCGCCGCCGGCTACGAGGAACTGGGCCTTCCGTCGGCCGTCCCCCTGGCGGCGATGGAGCGTCAGGCAGGTTCGCTCAAGGACTTCCTGGACCGGATCTACCTGCTGTGCCCCACTCCGTCCGGCCCCCGGCACGCACTCGCCTCGACCATGGAGGCGCAGATCTCCGGCATCATGGCGCGCTGGCTGGAGTACGGCCGGCGTCCGCCGTTCCGGGTGACGACCGTACGCACCGTCGGCAGGCACGAGCGCAACGGGATGCGCCCGCTGTGGAAGGAACGTTTCGTCTGGCCGTTCTTCGAGGCACAGGCGGCCACCGAGGGTCCCGCCCACGAGGACATCGAGTTGATGACCACCGGGCCGATGCTCGCCTGTGACTCCATGGCTCTCCCCACCATCGCAGTCGAGAGGATGCGGGACCCCGACACCCCCGCGGCGTACGCCGACCGCCGGCTGGAACTGGTGACCTTGCTGCCCGACGGCAGCACCACGGTGCTCACCTCGGTCTACGCCCTGGGCACGCGCTTCAGTGAGATGTTCGGGGTCGAGATCGGGGGCCGCCCCCTCGACATGGTCAACTTCGCCTTCTCCGCCCGCCTGGTGCTCGCACTGCTCGTCCACGCGCACGACGGCCCCCACCCCGTGTACCACCCGTCCGTCGCGCCGGTCCAGGTGGCCCTGGTCCCGGAACGCAGGGAATCGGCCGCGGCGGCGCTCGCGCTCGCCGCCGGGCTGCGCGGATCCGGGGTGCGCGCGCGGGTGTTCGACAATCCCAAGGGCATGGCGGTGCGCACGGAAGAGGCCGGGACTCATGGCGCACCCCTGCTGTGCACCGTCGGCGGAACGGCCCTGCTGAACGGCCGGCCCCTGCCGGGCGACGGCGTCCGCGCTCTGGTGGACGCCCTCTCCGTGACCGGGACCCGCATGGCGGAGGACCGAAGACGCCGTCACGACGCCGGTGTCACGGAGGCCGGCAGCCTCGGCGACGCCCTGGCCGCGGGAGCGGCCGGCGGCATCGTGCGCATGCCGCTGTGCGATGCCGCCCCGTGCTCCCGGCAGGTGCTGGGCACCTCCCTCGACGTGATCGGACGACCGTGGCGGGACACCGGTACCCCGGCCCCGTGCGGCTGCTGCGGAACTCCGGCCCGGGTTCCGGTCCTGCTGGGCACCAAGTTCCGTGGCGACAAGTGACTCCGGAGTACCCGATGCATGTGTTCCCCCAACCGGTCCTGCGCACCTCGCGCCTGTTGCTGCGCCCGTTCTCCGAGGACGACATCGACGACGTCCGCCTCGCCTGCGACGACGAGGCCACCCAGCGCTGGCTGCCACTGCCGCGTCCCTACACACGGGAGGCCGCGGCCTGGTGGTGCCGTGAGGGGGCGGCGCAGGCGCTCCGTTCCGGCGACGGGGTCCAGTTCGCCGCCGAGGAACTGGACGGCGGGCGCCTGGTGGGGGCCTTCGGCCTGAAGTCCACCGATTGGCGGGACGGACGCACCGAGGTGGGTTACTGGGTGGGTCCCTGGGCCCGGGGCCGCGGCCTGGCACCCGAAGCCCTGCGCGCGGTCTGCGTGTGGGCACTGCGCGAAACCCCCGTGCACCGGATCTCCCTGCTCGCGGCGACCGGCAACACCGCCTCGCAACGAGTGGCCGCGAAGGCCGGCTTCGTACGCGAGGGCGTACTCCGCGGCGCCGGGCACACCCACACCGGCCGCGTCGACTGCGTCGTCTACGGGCTCGTCCCCGAGGACCTGCCGGCCGCACCGGAGGCGACGCCGTGACCACGCCGATCCGGAGACGGGTCTCCGCCGTGCTCGCGGACCGGGGATCCCTGGTCAGCGCCCACGAACACGCGGGCTCGGAGCTGATGTACCACCACGCGGAGGCCGAACACCGCTACCGGCAGTCCGTGGACGAGCTGATGGACCTGCTCTCCGCGCTCGAGCACCGCCATCTGGGGCGCCCGGGCTCCGCCGTCGGTGCCCTGATCCTGCCCATGCCGTACTACCGCCAGTTCAAGCCCCCGCACACTCCCGTCGACCCGGCGACGTGCAGCGCCGTGATCCGCGAGCGCAATCTGCGCCTCCTCGACGACTGTGCGGCGCACCGCGCCCGGCACGACCACGGCGGGTCACTCCCCATGGCCGCGCTCATGGTCGACCCCTTCCGCGACGCCCGGGACTTCGCCTCGGACTACGCCGGGCGCCGCGACGAGGTGTTCGCCTTGAAGTGGCACCCCCCTGCGTCCGACACCCCGGTCGAGCGCATCGTGGCCGCGGGGTACCTGGAACTGGCCGCCGCATGGGACCTGCCCACGGTCACCCACTGCTCGCCCGAGGGCCGCCTCGGCGACCTGGCCGAACTCACCCGGGACGCCGTGCCCGAGGTCGCGCGCCTGGGCGTCCGCATGGCCATCGCCCACCTGGGTTTCCTCAACCCCGGTCTTGAGGAGGTTCTCGGGGCTCCCGGCATCTTCGCCGATCTCGGGCCCTGGGAGGCGGTGTGCGAACGCACCCTCGGCGCACCGCCACCCGTGGCGGAGGACCGCCGGCTCGCCGCTCTGATCGCCCGGCACGCGGATCGCCTGATGTTCTCCCTGGACACCCCGTGGCACCTGCAGCCCTGGGACGACGGCCGGGTGCTCGGCGCCACGGTCCCCGAGGCCATGGAGCGGATCAGGGCCGCACAACGGCTGGCGGGCACGCCGGACGACGGCGCCCTGCTGGCGGGCAACACCCTCGGCTTCCTCTTCGGTTCGCACCGGGGTGCCGCGTGAGCGCCACCGGCGCCGTACGGCCCGGACACGCGGCGCTGCGGCCGCCCCCGAGGCTCTCCCCCGGCGCCACCATCGGGATCGTCTCCACCAGCGCATGGGCGGCCGAGCGCTTCCCCGAGCGCACGCGACGCGCGCTGGTCGCACTGGAGCACGCCCTGGGCGGCCCGGCGCGTCTGCTGCCCGCGGAGCCGATCGACGGGGGCGTGGCCGGACCGCCCCAAGTCCGCGCGGGCCAGTTCCTCGACCTGCTGCGGGACCCCCAGGTGGGCGCGGTGCTCACCACGATCGGTGGCAACAACTCCAACGACCTGCTGGACCATCTCGACGAGGCGGCCGGCCTCCCCCCGAAACCGGTGGTCGGCTACAGCGACAACACCGCTCTGCTGCTCGGCTACCAGGCGCGCACCGGCGCGATCGTCTTCTACGGTCCCGCCCTGCTGCCCCAGTTCGGTGAGTGGCCCTCACCGTTCGCCGAGACGGTGACGTCGCTGCGGCACGCGGTGGTGGACGGCGGTGGGGGCGAACTCCCGCTGCCCGGCTGGTGGGCCGAGCCCGGGGGCGACTGGTCCCGGCGCGACGAGTACCGCCGCGCCCGCCACGAGGGGGGACCGCTGGTGCTGCGTCCGGGCCGGGCCGACGGCGTGCTGTTCGGCGGCAACGTCCCCACCCTCGGTTGTCTCGCAGGCACCCGCTGGTGGTCCCCGCCTCCGGGGCCCACGGTGCTCTGCGTCGAAGCGACGGCGATCGCGTCGGAGATACCGCGGTTCCGGCACAGCCTGGTCCACCTGCGCCACACCGGACTACTCGACCGGGTCACCGCCCTCCTGGTGGGACGCGCCCCCGGGATGCCCCGAGAGGGCGAGTGGCGGGACGGCTTCCACCGAACGCTCCTGGAATGCGCGCCGGCGGACGTCCCGATCATCATCGACCTCCCCTTCGGACACACCGATCCGCTCACCACCCTGCCCCTCGGCGCAGCCGTCGAGCTCGACGCCGGCGAGCACGGCGTGGCGCTGCGGGTGCTCGGGCCGACCGTGGGCTGACCCACGAGAGACGAGGAACCACACGATGTCCCTCCTGAGGGATGCCCGTGCGCTGCCGCCCGGGACGAGGGCGCTGTTGCTGCTGAACATGCTCAACAACATCGGGTCGGGTCTCGTCCTGCCCTTCCTCGTCGTCTACGTCCACCGCGTCAACGGCCTGCCCCTGACGACCGCCACGTCGGCCGTCGCCGTGGTGTCGGCCATGGCCCTGGTCGGCAGCCCCGTGGCCGGCTGGCTCGCGGACCGCGCGAGCGCGGAGCGGGCCGCGGCGCTCCACATGGCCGTCAGCGCTGCGGGACTGACGGGATACGCGTTCGCCGACCGGAGCTGGCACTTCCTCGTCTCGGCGGCCCTCGTCGGATTCGGCGTGGGCGGCTCCGCCGCGTGGAACACGCTGCTGGCCGACTCCGCGCCCGACGAGAAGCACCCGGTCGTCTTCAGCCTCAACTTCACCTGCGTCAACGCCTCCATCGGCCTCGGCGGCCTGGTGGGAGGGGCCGTGGTGTCCGCCGCCGACCCGTTCTCCTTCAGGGCGTTGTACCTCGCCGACGCGCTGAGCTGCCTGGTGGCCGCCCTGCTGGTCGCGCGGCGCGGCCGCCACCGGAGCTCCGCCGAGGCCGCCCGGACGGGGGCCGCCGGCAGCACGCCGCCGGGTGGCCGGGCCCGCACCTCGTACGCGGTGGTCCTGCGCAGCCCGGCGTTCGTGGTCGTCCTGGTCACCGGCGCGGTCCTGTTCTTCACCACGTACGCCCAGCTCGAAGCCGGCCTGCCCGCCTTCCTGACCACGGACACCGCGCTCGGGGCCGACCACCTCGCCGTGCTGTTCGCCGTGAACACCGGCGGGGTCATCGGCACCCAGGTCCTGCTGCACCAGGTGCTCACCCGGCTGCACCCGGCACACGCCGGCGCGGCCGCGGCGGCCCTGTGGTCCGTCAGCTGGCTGTTCGTCCTGGGAGCGGGGCGCGCCGGCGACCGGAGCACCCAGTTCGCCCTGCTGATCACGGGAATGGTGCTCTTCGCCGTCGCCGAGACCTTCTACGCCGCGGGCATCCCCACTCTGGTCAACTCGCTGGCCCCGCCCGGCGCGCGTGGCCGTTTCAACGCCGCGTACGGGATGTCCACCTCGACGGGGTACATCGCCGGCCCGCTCGCGGCGGGAGTCCTGGTGGGCGGCGGCCGGGGTCCCGCGTTCATCACGGCCCTGGCCGTGGCCTGCGGCCTTCTCGCGCTCCTCCTGCTCTCGTCCCGGATCTGGCTGCCCGGCGCCGCGCGGCCCGGGCGGGACGGCCGGCGGGACCGCGCACCGCAACCACCGGAGCGGACGCCGGCCGCCGGCGACGCCGTCAACTGAGGAAGGACACCATGCGCACTCGTCCCGCCCCCACGGTGAACTCCCACGCAATGGCCGCTCGCCTCGCCGACCTGGCCACCGAGGTACTGGCCTTCCCCGTCGAGGAGACCACGGACCTGCCCGCCGCCGGGCTGGACCTGCCGGTCGCCGCCCGGCTGGCCGCCCGCGCCCACGAGGACCTGGGACTCCCGCTCACGGTCAGCGACCTCTACCTGGGGCGGAGCCCGCGTGCCATCGTCGCCGGGACCCGGTCGGACACCCTCCCGGCCGACCCGTGCCCGACCGCGGGGCCGGCCCTCGTCTCCGGCTTCCGGCGCATCTGGCGCGACGAGGCGGCACATCCCGGCCATCCGGCAGCCGTCGTCTCCCTCGCCTACCTCGGAACCGGCGACTGCGGCGTCGATCCGGAGCGGCTCGCCGGGGCCGTGCACGCCGTCGTGGAACGTCAGGAAGCGCTGCGCACCGTCTTCGTCGACGCCGACGGACCACCGACGGCCGTACCGCTGCCCTATGACGGCCGTCCCCCAGTCACGACGGTCGCATTGCCGGACGCGGGTTGGGAGGCGCTGCGGCAGGCGCTCGACCTCGCGTCCGCCGGGGCTCTCGAGGGCTTCGACACCACCCGCGGCCCGTTGCTGCGGTGCGTGCTCTACACCTGGAGCGGCGGCCGGCTGCTCGTCGTGCACCTGCACCGCAGCGCACTCGACCCCTGGTCGCTCGACACCTTCGAACGGGAGCTGGAGGTCATGTACGCAACGGCCGGCCGCCCGGCCGGCGCGGCCGCGCGCCACGCCGCCACGTCGCGGTGGCGGCCCGCGGGCTTCGATCCGGACGACTGCGCCGAGCGTTGGCGCGAACGGCTGGACGGTGCGCGGGCGCTGCGCTGGCCCGCCGCGGCCGGGGAACCCTGGGACGACCGGGGTGCCGTGGAGCACCACGTGGAACTCGACGCGGCCCTGATGGTCTCGCTGGACGCGCGGACCCGCGCCGAGGGCGTGTCCCTGACGACGCTGGTGTGCACGGCCGGCGCCATGGCGCTGGCCGAGGTCACCGGGGCTCGTGACATCTGCCTCGGGCTGTCGGTGCCCGGACGGGTGGAGGCGTGGCAGGACACCGCGCTCGGCCACCACGTCGCCACCGTGCCGGTCCGGGTCCGGGTCGAGCCGGGACAGCGGCCGGCGGAACTCGTGCACCGTGTCGACGAGGAGGTGCTGTTCGCGGTCGACCACCGGTGGACCGACACGATCGAGTTCCGCGGCCGGGGAACCGAGGATCGGACCGGCCTGCCCGGACAGGTCACCGTGTGCGTCCACCCGCAGCACCCCGCCGGAACCCTCCGCCTGGGGGAGGCCGTACTGGCACCCGCGCGGCTGCCCCGCGCCGAGGCGCCCGCCGAGCTCGCCGTGGAACTTCTGCGCTCCACTCGTCCCGACGGCAGACGGAACCTGCTGCTCACCTCGGCCCCCTCACGGCTGGGCGCAGCCGCCCTCGCCCGCCTCGCCACCTCGCTGCACGCCGCGCTCACCGCACTCGCACACGGCGGGCCGAACGAAGGATGAGCACCGTGCCCACTTCCCCGCCCCCCGTCGTCGACCCCGAGGAGATCCTCTCCCCCGCCACGGCGCTGGAGCCGGTGCCGTTCTTCGCCCGGCTACGGGAGCACGAACCGGTGCACTGGAGTCCCGCCACCCACAGCTGGTACCTCACGCGCCACGACGACGTGTCGGAGCTGCTGCTGTCGGCCGCGCTCGGCCCACGGGACAAGAGCGGGATGCTCGCGGCCCTGGCACCCGGACGCCGGGCCCTGTACGCGCCGGTGGAACACTTCCTCGGCAAGTGGCTGGTGTTCTCCGACGCGCCCTACCACCTCAGGGCGCGCAAGGCCATCCAGCGGGCGTTCACCCCGCGGGCGTTGGCGGACTTCACAGGCGTGGTCGACCGCTGCGCCGCGCGCGCCGCCGATGCGCTCGGCGAGGGTCCCGGGGACCTGTTCGGCGACGTCGCGCGCCCCTATGCGCTGGAGCTCGTCTGTGCGTTGCTGGGGATCCGGCCGGGCGAGCGTGACACCGTGCTCGACTGGTCCGACCGGCTGATCGCGTATCTGGCGATGTCCGGGCTCCAGGACGGGACCGCCCGCGCCGCCGCGCAGGCCGCCGCACAGCTGACCGAATTCGTGACCGGAACGGTCCTCCCTCGCGGCGAGGCGCCCGTGGCCCGGCTGCTCCACGAGGTGCACCGCGCGGGAGCGCTGGACGGCACCGAGGTGACCGCGACCTTCGCCCAACTGTTGACGGGCGGCGCCGAGCCGGTGGCCACCGCTTCGGCCATGGCACTCGTCCTGTTGCTCGCGCACCCCGATGAGTGGGACGCGGTGCGCCACGGGCGGGTGCCGTACGCCGCGGCGGTCGAGGAGGTGCTGCGGCTCTCCTCGCCCTTCCACTTCGCCCCCCGAACTGCCCGTGGCGACCTGGAGGTACGAGGCCGGCGCATCGCGGCCGGCGACCGCGTCGTCCTGGTACTGGCCGCGGCCAACCGGGACCCGGAGGCGTACCCGGACCCGGACGCCTTCGACGTGCGCCGCAAGGGCCCCCGGCATCTGTCCTTCGGCCGGGGCGGTCACTTCTGCCTCGGCGCGGTCCTGGCCCGGCAGGCCGTCGAGGCATTGCTGCGGGCCGTCGACGACCGGCATCCGACCCTTCGCCTCGGCCCTCTCCCCCTGCGCCGTCATCCGGCCTTCGGCGTCACCTCGCTGGCCGAGGTCCCCTGTCTGGTGTGACGAAAGGGCGGGGGCGGCACCGTCCGTCCGGCCGGTGCCGCCCCCTACGGGTTCACGCCAGCCGGCGGGCCCCCGCCGACGGCACCGCGGTGAAGACCCGCGGCTCGCGGTGACCGGCCGTGGCGAAGGCGCCGGCGATCGCCTCGGCGGTCTTCTCCGCCGCGGACTCCTCCACCAGCACGATCGCCGAACCGCCGAAGCCGCCGCCGGTCATGCGCGCGCCGAGGGCGCCCGCCTCCACACCGGCCGCCACCACCAGGTCCAGTTCCGGGCAGGAGACCTTGAAGTCGTCGCGCAGCGAGGCGTGGCCCTCCGTCAGCACCGGCCCGATGGCGCGCGCGTCTCCCGTCTCCAGCAGTTCCACGACGCGCTCGACGCGGCGGTCCTCGGTGACCACGTGCCGTACCAGCGGCCGCAGTCCGGGGTCCTCGACCCGGGCGAGGGCGTCGTCGAGACCCTCGTACGGGATGTCCCGCAGCGCCTCCACGCCGAGCAGCGCCGCCGCCTCCTCGCAGCCCGACCGCCGCTTGCCGTACTCGCCCTCGCTGTGGGCGTGGGTGACCCGGGTGTCGACGACGAGCAGCCGCAGGCCCTGGGAGGCGAGGTCGAAGGGGATCTGGCGCTGCGACAGGTCGCGGGTGTCGAGCCACAGGGCGTGCCCCTCGGTGCAGCAGGCCGAGGCGGTCTGGTCCATGATCCCGGTGGGGGCGCCCACGTAGACGTTCTCGGCGCGCTGGCAGAGCCGGGCGATCCGCCACCGCTCCAGGCCGAGTCCGTAGAGATCGTTGAGGGCGACGGCGGTGACGACCTCCAGCGCGGCCGAGGAGGACAGCCCGGCGCCGGTGGGGACGGTGCTCTCGAAGTGGACGTCGGCGCCGGTGATCTCGTGCCCGGCGTCGCGCAGTGCCCAGATGACGCCCGCGGGGTAGTCGGCCCAGCCGGCGCCGCCGCCGGGTTCGAGTTCGTCGACGTGCAGTTCGACGACGCCGGCGGGGACGTCCGGGGAGCCGGTGTGCAGCCGCAGCCGCCCGTCGGCGCGGCGGGCGACCGCGGCGACGGTGGCGTGCGGCAGGGCGAACGGCATCACGAAGCCGTCGTTGTAGTCGGTGTGCTCGCCGATCAGGTTCACCCGGCCGGGGGCGGCCCAGACGCCCTCGGGGCCGGTGCCGTACGTGGCGCGGAAGCCGTCCTCGCTCACTTGGTGCCCTCCCGGTTCTGCAGGTCCTGCGCGAAGTTCCAGGCGTCGCGGACGATGTCGTCGAGGTCGGTGCGCGAGGGACGCCAGCCGAGACGCTCCTTGGCCCGCTCGGCGGAGGCGACCAGGACGGCCGGGTCGCCGCCGCGGCGCGGGGCGACGACCTCGGGGACGGGGTGACCGGTGACCCGGCGGACGGTCTCGACGACCTCGCGCACCGAGAAGCCGTTGCCGTTGCCGAGGTTGCAGATCAGGTGCTCGCCGGGGGCCGGCGCGTCGACGGCGAGCAGGTGCGCCTCGGCCAGGTCGGCGACGTGGATGTAGTCGCGTACGCAGGTCCCGTCGGGGGTGGGGTAGTCGTCGCCGAAGACAGAGATCGCCTCCCGGCGGCCCTGGGCGACCTGCAGCACGAGCGGGATGAGGTGCGACTCGGGGTCGTGCCGCTCGCCGAACGCCCCGTAGGCGCCCGCGACGTTGAAGTAGCGCAGCGAGACCGCGGCCAGGCCGTGGGCGACGGCCTCGCTGGTGATCATGTGGTCGACGGCGAGCTTGGACGCGCCGTACGGGTTGGTCGGCAGCGCCGGGTCGTCCTCGGTGATCGGGACGGACTTCGGCTCGCCGTAGGTGGCCGCGGTGGAGGAGAAGACCAGCCGCCGCACCCCGGTGTCACGCATGGCGGTGAGCAGGTCCAGCGTGCCGGCGACGTTGTTGCGCCAGTACTTCTCGGGGTGGACGACGGACTCGCCGACCTGGGAGCTGGCGGCGAAGTGCAGTACGGCGTCGTAGGTGGCGTCGAGCACCTTCGCCGCGTCCTGGACGCGTCCCTCGACGAAGTCGGCCCCCTCGGGGACCCCGTCCCGGAAGCCGGTCGACAGGTCGTCCAGGACGGTGACCCGGTGCCCCGCCTCCAGCAGATGGGCCGCCACGACGCTGCCGACGTAACCGGCGCCTCCGGTGACCAGAACCTTCTTCGGGCGAGGGTCGCTCACAGGGTCACAGCCTTTCTCGGGTTCGACTCGGGGCCACGGTAGCGGCGCCGCATGAACGTCCGCCGGGAGTGCGGCACGGCGGGGTTCGAGGGGGCGGTCACGGCGGGGTTCGAGGGGGCGGTCACACGGACGACGCTCACGGCGAGGCGACCTCCCTCAGGCGGCTCGCGGCGGTCTCCGGCGGCACGTCGTTGATGAAGACGCTCATGCCGGACTCGGAGCCCGCCAGGTACTTGAGCTTGCCCTTGGTGCGGCGGATCGTGAACAGCTCCAGGTGGAGCGCGAACTCCTCGCGTTGCGGGCTGCCGAACGGCGCCTGGTGCCAGCCCGAGATGTACGGGGTCGGCGGCTCCGCCGCGGCCTCCGGCCGGTAAGGGCCCGCGGGGCCGAAGAGCCGGTCGAAGCGGCGCAGCAGTTCCAGGTAGATCCCGGGGAACTCGGCGCGGGCCGCCTCGTCCAGGGCCGTCAGGTCCGGCACCCTGCGGCGGGGGTAGAGGTGCACCTCGTACGGCCAGTGCGCGGAGTAGGGCACGAACGCCGTCCAGTGCTCGCCCTCCAGCACGATCCGGCTGCCGTCCTCGCGCTCGCGCGCCACGAGGTCGTCGAAGAGGTTGCGGCCGCCGGTGGCCTCGCGGTGCCGCTCCAGCGAACGCAGCATCAGCTCGGTGCGCGGGGTGGCGTGCGGGTAGCCGTAGATCTGGCCGTGCGGGTGGCCGAGGGTGACGCCGATCTCCTCGCCGCGGTTCTCGAAGCAGTAGACCTGCTCGACGCCGGGCAACCGGGAGAGTTCGGCCGTGCGGTCGGTCCAGGCGTCGAGGACGAGCCGTGCCTGCTCGGGGGTGAGGTCGGCGAACGACCTGTCGTGCCGGTCGGTGAAACAGACGACCTCGCAGCGGCCATGTTTTCCGGTGAGCGAGGGAAAGCGGTTCTCGAACACGGCCACGTCGTAGTGGTCGTCCGGGATTTCGCTCAACCTCCCGTCCCGGGACGGGCAGAGCGGGCACTCGTCCGCGGGCGGGTGGTAGGTGCGGGTCTGACGGTGGGAGGCGATGGCGACGAAGTCACCGAGCAGCGGGTCGTGGCGGATCTCCGAGGCGCTGGTCACCGGGTCCAGCGGACGGCGGTCGACGGCGTCGCGGGGCTCGTCGTCGCGCAGGTCGTAGTAGATCAGCTCGCGCCCGTCGGCGAGTCGGGTCGATGTCTTCTTCACCCTGCGGGCTCCTCACCACGCCAACAAACAGAACCAAACACAATGAACCACAACACAACAGCAACGTCAACGGAGACCCCGTTGCGGGGAGTGATCAAACCATGCAAAACCTTGCAGAAGGGCTACGGCTCCCCACGAACGCGCTCGACTACTCGATCCTCGCGATCTACTTCGTCGTCGTCCTCGGTATCGGTTTCGCCGCCCGCCGCGCCGTCCGGACCAGCCTCGACTTCTTCCTGTCGGGCCGGTCGCTGCCCGCCTGGGTCACCGGTCTGGCGTTCATCGCCGCCAACCTGGGCGCGACCGAGATCCTGGGGATGGCCGCCAACGGCGCACAGTACGGCGCGTACACGGTGCACTGGTACTGGATCGGCGCCATTCCGGCCATGGTCTTCCTCGGCCTGGTGATGATGCCGTTCTACTACGGCTCCAAGGTCCGCTCCGTACCGGAGTTCCTGCTGCACCGCTTCGGACCCGCCTCGCACCTGCTGAGCTCGATCATCTTCGCGGTCTCCGCACTGCTGATCGCGGGCGTCAACCTCTACGCCATGGCGATCGTGCTGGAGGCCCTGATCGGCTGGCCCCAGTGGGTGGCGATCGTCGTCTCCGGCTTCTTCGTGCTCTTCTACATCACCCTCGGCGGCCTCTCCTCGGCCATCTACAACGAGGTGCTGCAGTTCTTCGTGATCCTCGCGGCGCTGATCCCGCTCACCGTCGTCGGCCTGAAGCGGGTCGGCGGCTGGTCCGGGCTGACGGACTCGCTCACCGACTCCCACGGCGCCGCGTTCCTCACCGCCTGGGACGGCACCGGCATCGGCTCGCCCAACCCGCTGGGGGCGAACTGGCTGACCATCGTGCTGGGCCTCGGCTTCGTCCTCAGTTTCGGCTACTGGACGACCAACTTCGCCGAGGTGCAGCGCGCCCTGTCCGCCAAGAACCTCTCGGCCGCCCAGCGCACCCCGCTCATCGCCGCGTACCCCAAGATCTTCATCCCGCTGATCGTCGTCCTGCCGGGACTGATCGCGCTCGTCATGGAGCCGGGCATCGGCAAACCGGGCAGCGGGCTCCAGTACAACGACGCGATCCCGGTGCTCATGCGCGACCTGCTCCCCAACGGCGTCCTCGGCATCGCGATCACGGGCCTGCTCGCCGCCTTCATGGCCGGCATGGCGGCCAACGTGTCGTCCTTCAACACCGTCTTCACGTACGACATCTGGGGCGCCTACGTACGGCGCGGCCGACCCGACCAGTACTACGTCACCACCGGCCGCGTGGTGACCGCGATCGGCGTGCTGATCGGCATGGGCACGGCCTTCATCGCCTCGTCCTTCAGCAACATCATGAACTACCTGCAGACGCTGTTCTCGTTCTTCAACGTGCCGCTGTTCTGCGTCTTCATCCTCGGCATGTTCTGGAAGCGCTCCACCGCCGCCGCCGGCTTCTGGGGGCTGCTGAGCGGCACGGTCGCCGCGATGATCAACTACTTCTGGTTCTACAAGGGCGGCCTGATCTCGATCCCCAGCGACCAGGGCGCCAACTTCGTCTCCGCCATCGCCGCCTTCGTCGTCGGCGGTGTGGTGATGGTCCTCGTCTCGTGGTTCACCAAGCCCAAGCCGGTCGAGTCGCTGGCCGGACTCGTCTACGGGACCACCTCCCCCGGCATGGCCGAACCGCCCGCCAGGGGTGACGACGCCTGGTACCGCAGGCCCGCACTGCTCGGCTGGGGAGCCGTCCTCCTGGCCGCGCTGTGCTACATCCCCTTCTCCCTGTGAGGTGACGTCGTGAGCGAGTACGGCAACGAGCCGGATTTCCAGCACCGCATCGAGGACCTGGAGCACGAGTCGGCCTCGGCGGCACGCCTCTTCGACGTGCGCCGCGTCATCGGCGGCCTCTTCGTGGTCTACGGGGTGATCGTGACCATCGCCGGGATCACGGCCTCCGACGCGGACATCGCCAAGGCCCAGGGCATCAACATCAACCTCTGGACGGGGATCGGCATGCTGGTGCTGGGACTGCTCTTCCTCCTGTGGATGAAGCTCAGTCCCCCTCCTCCCCCGCCCGCCGCACAGGAGACGCCTGAGGAGGGATCGTCGCACCGCCCGGGAAATGATGGCTGACCCGGTCCAGCAGGCCCGTACGGGCCGCCAGCGCGGCGGCCTCCAGCCGGGAGCCCACCCCCAGCTTCATCAGCACCCGCTGCACATGCGTACGGGCGGTGCTCGGGGCGATCCGCATCCCGGCCGCGATCAGCCGGGTGTCCTCGCCCTCCGCGACCCGCAGCAGCACCTCGACCTCGCGCGGGGTGAGCATCTGCATCAGCCTGGTGCCCTCGTCGTCCGGCTCGGCCACCGGGTTGAGCAACTCGGCGAACGCGCCCTGCAGCAGTGCGGGCGCCACCGCCACCTCGCCGGCGCGCGCCTTGGCCATCGCCCGCTCGACGCCCTCGATCCGCTCGTCGTGCCGTACGTAGCCGGAGGCGCCGGCGGCGAACGCGGCGGCTATCCCCCGCGGGTTGGGCACCGGCCCGAGCACCAGCACCGCCACCCCGGGCCGCTCCCGCTTGATGCGGACGACCGCGTCGAAGGCACCCGGCTCGGCGGGCGCCGCCGTGCCGATCAGGCACACCTCGGGCGACCGGCTCAGTACGAGATCCGCCGCACCCGAAGCGGGCGCGGCCGCCGCGAGCACCCGGTGCCCGCGCAGCTTCAGCGCCGAGGCGAGCGCCTCGGCCAGCAGACGATGGTCGTCGACGACGACGAGCCGTACGCCCATGGGCGTCCCCCTCATCCCCCCATGGACTGGTGCGGACCTGCCCACCGAGTCCAAGCCGGTCCCCTTTCACATGCCGCGGCGAAGCCCGTGCGGCATACCGCCTGTGCCCCCGCGGCGGGCCCGGGCCATGCCCGGGAAGGTACACGCTTGTTCGACGCTTTGCGCCCCCTACTCGGCAGAAGCCTCCCTAAATCCGCATTATCTCCAAACATGGCCGACTTGGGACCGGGTGTGCTTGTTTGAGCGGCCCGCGCACCGCCTCCCTCGGCCCGGTCAGCCGAAGGCGGCGATGGAGCGGTCCGTCAGGTTGGCCGAGGCCGAGATGTGGTCGGAGGTCAGGAAGAAGTGGTCCTTGTACAGCCACCAGCCCGAGTCGCTGTCGAGGAAGTCGTTCTCCAGGTCCTTGCCGCTCTCGGGCAGTTCCATGAACACCGTGAACCTGTGGGTCGCGGGGTCGAGCCGCAGCAGGCGTCCCGGCTTGTCGTAGGTGTTCTTCTGGTACGCCACGACCTTGCCGCCGCTGATCCCGACGACCTTGACCTCGCGCTCCTGGTCGGGCTTGGCGAGCCACTTCGGCTTGCCGGTGGCGAGGTCGAGCGCGGCGATCTCGTTGGTCTGCGAGTAGGAGGTGCCGCTGCCCGAATGGGTCTTGGTGGGCAGGTAGATGGTCGTGCCGTCGACGGCGACATTGGTGCACCGGTTGTCCTCGCAGTGGATACGGTACGTGGCCTCGGCCCCGCCCGCGCCCAGCGAGATGCGGCTCTTCATCCTGCCGCCGTCCAGGTACACGATGTCGGTCATCGACAGACTGCCCGCCGACAGCCCCACGACCACCGGGTCCGTGGAGATGACGCTGTACACCTCACTGCCGTTCGGCACCTGCCAGGACCACTTCTTGGCGCCGCCCTCGCCCAGACCCTGCACGTACTCGTCACCGCCGAAGCCGCCGCACTCGACGACCGCGACGAGCACGGCGCCCCCGTGGTAGCCCTTGTCGGCGCACTCCGAACCGGCCTTGGGCGTCCACAGCACCGCACCGGTGCTGATCCTGTACGCGACCGAACCCCCGATCCAGGAGACGGCCGCCGTGTCGCCCGTGAGCGCGATCTGCGAGTAGCTGTGCGAGGTCCGGCCGTTCGGGCTGGGCAGCTTCTTCGCCCACAGCTTCCTGCCCTGGGCGATGTCGACCGCGATCACGCTGTCGCAGTCCGTCCCGTACTGCAGCACCAGGCGGTCGCCGGACGCCGACTCCGGGCCCGGGCAGGAGTCGCCGGACAGGGGGATCGACCAGTTCTCCTTGCCGCTGTCGATGTCGAAGGAACGCAGCGCGTCCGGCATCGTCTTGACGACCGCGTCACCGGTGAACCAGGTCTCCGCCACCGGGGCGGTGATCTCCGCCTTGGACGGCCGCACCGCTCTCTTGTCCCACAGCGCGCGGGCCTTGAGCGGGCCGTCGCCGGCCGGCCGGGTGCTGCCCCCCTTCGACGGGGTGTCCGAGGGCCCGTCGTCCCCGCCGTTCGCGACCAGGAACACACCCGCGCCGACCACCAGGACCGCCGCGATCGCCGCCGCCACGATCCCGGCCACCTTGCCGTTGCCGCGCCTGGGCGGCTGCGGGTACTGCGGGTAGGGCTGCCAGCCGTACCCGGGAAGGGGCTGGGTGGGCGCCTGGGCGTACGGGTTGGGGCCGTACGGGCCCGGCGGCGGGGGCGGCGACTGCTGCCCCTGCGGCTGCGTCGGCGGCTGGGCGTACGGGTTCGGCTGCTGCGGCGGGTAACCGTACTGAGGCGGCTGCGGCCCGAATCCGGGCTGGTCGCCGGGGGGAGGCGGCGGCTGCGACATCAACGGCACCTTTCGGGCACAGGCGTTCGGGGCGGACGGTGACCCTCTTTGTACCACCGGTCACACACCGTTCCGCCCCCGCGCCGAAGGACCGTTACGGCACTGCTACACCTCTTCGGCCAGCTCCAGCCAGCGCATCTCCAGTTCCTCGCGCTCGGCGGCCAGCGACCGCAGCTCCAGGTCGAGTTCGGCCACCTTCTCGAAGTCGGTGGCGTTCTCGGCGATGGCGTTGTGCAGCTTCGACTCCTTCTCGCCGATCTTGTCCAGCTGCCGCTCGACGCGCTGCAGTTCCTTCTTGGCCGCGCGGCTGTCACCGCCGCCCTTCGGCTTGGCCGGGGCGGGCGCGGGGGCGGCCGCTTCGACCGCCGCGCGGCGCCGGTCCAGGTACTCGTCGATGCCGCGCGGGAGCATGCGCAGCGTCGCGTCGCCGAGCAGGGCGAAGACCCGGTCGGTGGTGCGCTCCAGGAAGTAGCGGTCGTGGGAGATGACCACCATCGAGCCGGGCCAGCCGTCGAGCAGGTCCTCCAGCTGGGTCAGGGTCTCGATGTCCAGGTCGTTG
The DNA here is from genome assembly GCF_033792735.1 of Streptomyces sp. PA03-3a. Lineage (NCBI taxonomy): Bacteria > Bacillati > Actinomycetota > Actinomycetes > Kitasatosporales > Streptomycetaceae > Streptomyces > Streptomyces sp. PA03-3a. The sequence goes on along the minus strand of NZ_JARAVM010000029.1, from coordinate 77,650 downwards.
GTGGGCTCGTCGAGGAAGAGCACGTTGGGCTCGTCCATCAGCAGCCGCAGCAGCTGCAGCCGGCGCCGCTCACCGCCGGAGAGGTCGCCGACCGGGGTCCACTGCTTCTCCTTGGTGAACCCGAACTTCTCGCAGAGCTGACCCGCCGTCATCTCCCGGCCCTTGCCGAGGTCGACCCGGCCGCGCACCGACTCCACGGCCTGCAGCACCCGCAGCGCGGGGTCGAGTTCGGCGACCTCCTGCGACAGGTAGGCAAGCCGCACGGTCTTGCCGACGACGACCTTGCCCGCCGCGGGCTGCTTCTCGCCCTCGCTGGCGGCGGCGTCCGCGAGCGCCCGCAGCAGGGACGTCTTGCCCGCACCGTTGACGCCGACCAGACCGACCCGGTCGCCGGGGCCCAGCTGCCAGGTCAGGTGCTTCAGGAGCACCTTGGGCCCGGCCTGGACGGTCACGTTCTCCAGGTCGAAGACGGTCCTGCCCAGCCGGGTCGTGGCGAACTTCATCAGTTCGGCGTTGTCGCGCGGCGGCGGCACGTCGGCGATCAGCTCGTTGGCCGCCTCGATGCGAAAGCGCGGCTTGCTGGTGCGGGCGGGGGCGCCGCGGCGCAGCCAGGCCAGCTCCTTGCGCATCAGGTTCTGCCGCTTGACCTCCTCGGTCGCGGCGATCCGCTCGCGCTCGGCGCGGGCGAAGACGTAGTCGCTGTAGCCGCCCTCGTACTCGTGGACGTCACCGCGCTGCACGTCCCACATGCGGGTGCAGACCTGGTCCAGGAACCAGCGGTCGTGGGTCACGCACACCAGGGCCGAGCGGCGGGTCTGCAGGTGGCCGGCCAGCCAGGCGATGCCCTCGACGTCGAGGTGGTTGGTGGGCTCGTCGAGCACGAGCAGTTCCTGCTCGGCGATGAGCAGCTTCGCCAGGGCGATCCGCCGGCGCTCGCCTCCGGACAGCGGTCCGATCACCGTGTCCAGCCCCTGCGGGAAGCCGGGCAGGCCAAGCCCGCCGAAGAGCCCGGTGAGCACGTCCCGGATCCTGGCGTCGCCGGCCCACTCGTGGTCCGGGCGGTCGCCGACCACCTCGTGCCGGATGGTGGCCCGCGGGTCCAGGCTGTCGTACTGCGTCAGCACGCCCAGCCGCAGGTCAGAGGTGTGCGTCACCCGCCCGGTGTCCGGCCCCTCCTGCTTCGCCAGCATGCGGATCAGGGTCGTCTTCCCGTCGCCGTTGCGGCCGACGACACCGATGCGGTCGCCCTCCGATACGCCGAGCGAGACCCCGTCCAGCAGGGTGCGCGTTCCGTACACCTTGCTGACGGACTCGACGTTGACCAGGTTGACGGCCATGGGACTCCTGTCACTACGAAAGAACGACCTCCCAGGGTAGTGCGGCGCCCTCACCCCTCGGGCCCGGCCGCCCCCGCGCGGGCACCCGTGCGGGTGGGCCCGCCCGTCTCCGGCGAATCGCCAACCGTACACAGCCGCAGGTCTGTACATTTCCCTCATGGATACGTATCCGCTCGTGGAAGCGCGCAACCAGCTCGGGCAGCTCGTCGGCCGGGTCCGGCACGGGCATGAACACATCCTGATCAGCGAGTACGGCAAACCCGCCGCCGCGCTCATCCCGATAAGCGAGCTCGAGGAACTACAGCGTCTGCGCGACGCGGCGGACGCGGCCGAGTCGGCGGCCCGCGAATCGGCCCCCACCGGTCCCGCGCTGACGCATGACGAGTTCATGGCCCGGCTGGAGGACGAGGATCGTCAGGCCGAGGCCTCGTGACACACACCGTCGTCTGGCAGCACCAGGCCATGGACGAGTTCCGCCGCCTGCGCCTCCTCGATCCGGTGGGTGCGAAGGCGTGCGCGGCTGCCGTCCGGGATTTGGCCCGGGAACCGCGTCCGCCGACAGCGCGCGCCCTGGGAGGTTCGGGGTACTTGCGGCTGTCCGTGGGCGACTGGCGTGTTCTGTACCGGCCTGACGCCGAGACGGTCACCGTCCTGGTCCTCAAGGTCGGCCGGGTGGGCTGATGCCCGCCTCATCCCCCGGTGCGGCCCGCGCGTTCGACCAGGGCCCAGCCGGTGACGGCCATCAGGACGGCGGCCGGGGCCGTCACGCGGACGGCGATCAGGGTGGCCGAGTGGCCGTCGAGAAGGCCGCCGAAGCCGACGGCGGACAGGCCGAGGACGCCGAGGAGCGCGAGGGCGACGCCGAGTGCCGCGCCGGGGCCGGACAGGGGGGCCTGCGGCCGGGCGGGGGCGGTGGGGGCCGGTGGGCGTTCGGCGCGGCGGAAGACGGCGACCAGGGCGGCGGTGAGGGCGGTGGCGGCCGCGACCCGCAGCGGCGCCTGGGCCCACCAGGCGGCACCGGCCGGGGCGGGCAGGGTGCCGCCCAGCGAGATCAACGCGCCGTACACGGCGAGCATGGCCGTGAGGTGCCAGAGGAAGGCCGTCATCGCGATGCCGTTCGCGGCGACCACGCCGCGCCACACGCGCGGGCGCTCCAGCAGGCGCGCGGCGGGGCGGCGCAGCAGTTCGACGGCGCCGACGAGCCACATGCCGTGGCAGAGCAGGGCGAGCGTGGGCGGCGCCATGTTGGAGATCCGCTCGCCGGGCATGCCCACCATGGACAGCGGGTACGGACCGACGGCGACCAGCGCGACCGCCCCGGCCAGCCCGCAGGCGGCCAGGACTGCGGGGAGCCGGAGCCGGCCGTCCGCGCGCAGGAAGCCCAGCTGGTGCACCGCGAGCCAGACGAAGGCGAAGTTCAGGAACGGTACGTAGGGCACGTCGAGGGCGAAGCGCAGCACGTCCACCACGAGCGCGCCGGCCGACAGCGCGGCGAAGGCGCCCCAGCCGTAGCGCTCGTGCAGCCGCAGCAGCGGCGGGGTGAAGGCCACCATGCCGAGGTAGATCCCGATGAACCACAGCGGTTGCGCCACCAGCCGTGCCGCCGCGTCCGGCACCGGGAGCAGCAGCGCGCCCGCGCCCCACACAGCGACGAACAGCATCGTCGGCCGCAGCAGCCGGCGCAGCCGGGCCCGCAGGAAGTCCGCGTACCCGCCGCCGGAGCGCGCCACCGAGCGGTACGAGAGCGCGTGCGAGAAGCCGCCGACGAAGAAGAACACCGGCATGACCTGCAGCGCCCAGGTCAGCGGTTGCAGCGCCGGGCGCACCGCCAGCAGGTTGCCGATCTCGACGCCCCCGCCGGGCCCGGTGGTCACCGCCGCCATCAGCCAGTGCCCCAGTACGACCGCGGCCAGCGACGCCACCCGCAGGAAGTCCACGTAACGGTCCCGGCCCGCGGGTGTCGCCGCGGCCGCCTCTCCGGCTGTCATCCCCATGGCGGCACGATCCCGCGCCGGGGCGCCGTTCCGTCAGGCCCGCCCTACTCAACTCGTCCCGGAATCGGGTGAGTACGGCTACTCAGAGCAGGGTCGCGCCCTGGGCGGGGCCGGTGGTGACCCGGACCGTGCGGCAGGTGCCGGAGGCGGCGAGGGCGCCGGCGACGGCGTGCGCGGACTCGGCGTCCTTGGCGAGGAAGGCGGTGGTGGGGCCGGAGCCGGAGACCAGGGCGGCCAGGGCGCCGGCCTCGGTGCCCGCGGCGAGGGTCGCGGCCAGCGAGGGCCGCAGGGACAGTGCGGCGGGCTGCAGGTCGTTGGCCAGGGAGGCGGCGAGGGCGACGGCGTCACCGGTGCGCAGCGCCTCGATCAGGGCCGGGGAGGCCTCCGGCTCCGGCACCGCCGCGTCGCCGCGCAGCCGGTCGCACTCGCGGTAGACCTCGGGGGTGGACAGGCCGCCGTCGGCGACGGCGAAGACCCAGTGGAAGGTGCCGCCGGTCTCCAGCGGCTCCAGCAGCTCGCCGCGGCCCCGGCCGAGGGCGGCGCCGCCCACCAGGCTGAAGGGGACGTCGCTGCCGAGTTCGGCGCAGATCGCGAGCAGTTCCTCGCGGCTCGCGCCGGTGCCCCACAGCGCGTCGCAGGCGACGAGGGCGCCCGCGGCGTCGGCGCTGCCGCCGGCCATGCCGCCGGCGACGGGGATGTCCTTGACGATGTGGATGTGGACGCGCGGCTCCAGGCCGTGCCGCGCGGCGAGCGCGACGGCGGCGCGGGCGGCGAGGTTGCTCGCGTCCGCCGGGACCTGGCCGGCGTCCGGTCCGGCGACCGTGATCCGCGGCTCCTCGGCGGTGGGGTCCCCCACGTCGGAGGCCAGGGGAGTCACGGTGACCTCGTCGTACAGGCCGACGGCGAGGAAGACGTTAGCCAGGTCGTGGAAGCCGTCGGGGCGGGGTCCGCCCACCGCGAGCTGGACGTTGACCTTGGCGGGGACCCGGACGGTCACGGACGCGGGGCGGCGGGTCACTGGCGCGGTTCTCCTCGGTGCGGGGGTCGTGCGGCGCGCGATACGTTCGGGGACGGGCGCGCCGGGCACGGCGGCGCCCCCATTGTGCCCTCTGCTAGCGCCGGGAGGTGCCGCCCCCGCCGTGCTCGGCGATCGCCGCGAACTCCTCCACGGTGAGGGCCTCGCCGCGCGCCTGCGGGGAGACGCCGGCGGCCACCAGCGCCTCCTCCGCCGCGGCGGCCGAGCCCGCCCAGCCGGCCAGCGCGGCCCGCAGCGTCTTGCGGCGCTGCGCGAAGGCGGCGTCCACGACCGCGAAGACCTGCTCGCGGGAGGCGGTGGTGGCGAGCGGCTCCTTGCGGCGGACCAGCGAGACCAGTCCGGAGTCGACGTTCGGGGCGGGCCAGAAGACGTTGCGGCCGATGGCGCCGGCCCGCTTGACCTCCGCGTACCAGGCGGCCTTCACCGAGGGGACTCCGTACACCTTGGAGCCGGGTCTGGCGGCCAGCCGGTCGGCGACCTCGGACTGCACCATGACCAGGGTGCGCTCGATGCTAGGGAAGGTCGCGAGCATGTGCAGCAGCACCGGGACGGCCACGTTGTACGGCAGGTTGGCCACCAGGGCCGTGGGCGGCGGGCCGGGCAGCTCCTCGACGCGCAGGGCGTCGCTGTGCACGAGCGCGAAGCCGTCGGCCCGGCCGGGCAGGCGGGCGGCGACGGTGGAGGGGAGGGCCGCGGCCAGTACGTCGTCGATCTCCACGGCGGTGACGCGCTCGGCCACCTCCAGCAGCGCCAGCGTGAGCGAGCCGAGTCCCGGGCCGACCTCGACGACCACGTCGTCGGGCCGGACGTCGGCGGTGCGCACGATGCGGCGCACCGTGTTCGCGTCGATGACGAAGTTCTGGCCGCGCTGCTTGGTGGGGCGGACGCCCAGCGCGGCGGCCAGCTCACGGATGTCGGCGGGGCCGAGCAGGGCGTCGTCGGCGGGACCGGAGTGGTCGGTGGTGCTCACCGCTCAAGGGTATCCGGGCCCGGCGCGGCCTCCCGCGGACTACGAGTGGAGCTTGCGGCCGCAGACCGGCCAGGGGCTGGCACCGCGCTGGATGTACAGGCGCTTGGCGCGGTACGTCTGCTCCTTGGCCGAGGCGTCCTGGGGGCGGCCGCGGCCGCCCAGGTTGCGCCAGGTGCGCTGGTCGAACTGGTAGAGGCCGCCGTAGGTGCCGGAGGCGTCGACCGCATTGGGCCGGCCGCCCGCCTCGCACTGGCCGAGCGCCTTCCAGTTGAGGTGGTCGGCGCCCTGGACGCTGTCGGGGAGTCGTTTGGTGCCGACGCGCACGACCTGCCGCACGGGCTTGCGCAGCACCTCCTCGGCGATCCGGCGCGGCTTCTGCCGGACCCCGTCGACCGTGCGGTACGCGTACGTGACGCGGCGCAGCCCGTTCCTGCCCCGGGTGTCGACGGCGGTGGTGCCCTCGAACAGCGAGGGATCCTTCGTCCGCTCGACGCGGAAGGGCACCGGCTCCTCGTGGACCTCGTCGTGGCCGCGGATGCGTCTGACGGAGATCGTCTGGCCCTCGCGGGGGAAGCTGTCGGGGTCGACGGAGGTGGCGTCGAGGCCGCGCATCATGATGCCGGCGTCGTGCAGCGCCTCTCCGACGGTGGCGGCGTTGGTGCGGACGGGCCGTTCGCGGCCGTCGACGAGGAAGGTCACCTGGCGTTCGGTGCGGACGTCCAGTTCCAGCCCGTGCCGCCCGATGGCCTCGCCGCGGGAGGCGGACAGGTAGGCGCCGTCCGCGCGCACGCCCAGCTGGCGCAGGGCGCCGTCGACGGTGCCGGCCGTGGTCCAGATCCGCCGCGGCCTGCCGTCGAGGGTGAGCGCGACCGGGCGGCCGAAGCGGACGGCGACGGTGTCGCCGTCCTGCAGCGCCGCGCGGGGGTCGGGGGCGACGATGTCGTGGTCGCCGACCTCGACGCCCTGGCGCTGCAGCAGTTCCTCGACGCTCGCGGCGAAGGTGTGCAGGGCGCGCGGCCGGCCGTCCACGCTGAGCTGCACGGCCTTGCCGCCGGCCAGGTAGGCGGTGCTGCCGCCCGCCAGGAAGGCGACGACCAGGGCTTGGGGCAGCAGCCTGCTCAGCGCGTCGGGGCGCCTCGCGGCGCGCCTGCGCCGGGCGGCCGCGCGCCCCGGACGAGGCTCGACGCCCTCGGCGGCGGAGGCCGTGCCCGGTGTCCCGCGGTGGGGGCCGTCCGCGTGGGACCGTGCTCCGGCCCGCGTCGTGCCCGCGTTGCTGATGTTGCTCACGGCGTACCTCCGGCCCGGCCCGATTCGGACCGAACCGGGACCATAGCGGAGGATTCATCACTCTCCCAAGCCGGCCGGTCACGCCGTGTCGCCGGACGAGGGCTCCGTGACGGACCCCGCGATGGACCTCACACCCGTGGTCAGCGCGCCCCGCCCCGCCCTCGGCGGCCACCGCCGCGCTCCGCCACGCGTCCGGAATCGGACACGCGGTGTTACGCCGACCGCGCGACGCGCACGGCGCGCCCGCGACGCGTCGTCAGTAGCCGAAGGCGCGGGCGGTGTTGGCCCCGACGGCCGCGGCCAGCTCGTCCTCCGTGGCTCCCCGGACGGCGGCCATGGCCCGCACGGTGACCGGGATCAGGTACGGCGCGTTGGGGCGGCCGCGGTGCGGGACGGGGGTGAGGAAGGGCGCGTCCGTCTCGACCAGCAGCAGCTCGGCGGGGGCGACCGCGACCGCGTCGCGCAGGTCCTGCGCGGACTTGTAGGTGACGTTGCCGGCGAAGGACATGTAGTAGCCCTTGTCGGCGCAGACCTTGGCCATCTCGGCGTCGCCGGAGTAGCAGTGGAAGACGACGGTGCCGGGCGCGCCCTCCTCGTCGAGGATGCGCAGCACGTCGGCGTGGGCCTCGCGGTCGTGGATGACCAGGGCCTTGCCGTGCCGTTTGGCGATGTCGATGTGGCGTCGGAAGGAGTACTGCTGGGCCTCGACGCCCTCGGGCCCGGTGCGGAAGTAGTCGAGTCCGGTCTCGCCGACGCCGCGCACCTGGGGGAGCGCGGCGAGGGCCTCGATCTCCGCGAGGGCGGCGTCCAGCGCGGGCAGGCCGCCCGCCTCGCGGGCCCCCTGGCGGCTCCAGCCGTCGGGGTCCCCGTGGACGATCCGGGGAGCCTCGTTGGGGTGCAGGGCGACCGCCGCCCACACCGCGTCGTACGCCCCGGCGGTGCGCGCCGCCCAGTGGGAGCCGTCGACGTCGCAGCCCACCTGGACCACGGTCGTCACGCCGACGGACGCCGCCTTCGCCAGCGCCTCCTCGACGCTGCCCTCCTGCATGTCGAGATGGGTGTGCGAGTCCGCCACCGGGACCGCGAGCGGTTCGGGGAGGGGAGGGGCGGCGGACGCGTCCTTCTTCGGGCGCCGGCTCTGGCTCTGGTTCTGCTCGGGCATGCACCAGATCCTAGGCCGGGCGCCGCGGCGGCTACCGGGCGTCCCTCCTGCGGTGCAGCAGGTTGCGGGGCGACCAGTGCCGTGCGCGGCGCTCGGCGTCCTCCACGGCGGGCGAGGCCGACACCCGGCGCATGTCGGAGGCCGCGGGCAGCGGGCCGGCGGCCGCGGTGACCGACCAGGACCCGGCGACATCGGAGACCTGTCCGGCCCGCATGATGCGGACCTTGTGGCTCTCGCACTCCACGCACGTCGGGCGGGTCAGCGGGGACGGAACGCGCTTGCCGTCCGCCATGTACCAGACGGTCTCGCGACCCTGTGCGTCGACGTGGTGCTCGATCTCGTACGCCTGCTCCCATCCGCGCCCGCAGCTGATGCAGACGAAGGCGTACGCCTCACGAACCGTGCCATCGGTTCCGATGGTCTCGCTCATGGCAGCTCCTGATGCCCTCCGGACGAGGCGTCCGGAGCGGGACTTCCCTCTATCAGCGAACGCCCGGGCGGGCCCCGGCGATAGCGGGGGTGCCCTTTCTTGAGCCAGTTTTGGGCTGTGTGTGACACGGGGCCGGGCACGCGACCCAGGTTTTTCCCTCTCCCACGATAGGACTTTGCACCCTGCCGCGTTTAGCCGGTTGTGGACCGGTTCGCGGCGTGCTTCGCGGACACCACGGCGTCGAAGACCTCCCGCTTGGGCAGTCCCGCCGCCGCCGCCACGGCGGCGATCGCCTCCTTGCGGGGTTCTCCCGCCTCCTCGCGGACCCGGACCCGGCGCACCAGTTCGGTGGCGTCCAGCTCCTCCGGCCCGGTCTCCGGGGCGCCCTCCACGACGACCGTGATCTCCCCGCGCACCCCTTCGGCGGCCCAGGCCGCCAGCTCCCGCAGGGTGCCGCGCCTGACCTCCTCGTAGGTCTTGGTCAGCTCGCGGCAGACGGCGGCGCGGCGCCCGGCGCCGAAGGCCTCGGCCATCGCCGCGAGGGTCTCGGCGAGCCGGTGCGGGGCCTCGAAGTAGACCAGGGTGCGGCGCTCGCCGGCGGCCTCGCCGAGCCGGGCCCGCCGCTCACCGGCCTTGCGGGGCGGGAAGCCCTCGAAGCAGAAGCGGTCGACGGGCAGACCGCTGAGGGCGAGCGCGGTCAGCACGGCGGACGGCCCGGGGACGGCCGTCACCCGGATGTCGCGCTCGACGGCCGCCGCGACCAGCCGGTAGCCGGGGTCGGAGACCGAGGGCATCCCGGCGTCGGTGACGAGCAGCACCCGGGCGCCCTCCTCCAGCGCGGTGACCAGCTCCGGGGTGCGGGCCGACTCGTTGCCCTCGAAGTACGACACGACCCGGGCGGTGGTGGTCACGCCCAGGGACTGGGTGAGCCGGCGCAGCCGCCGGGTGTCCTCGGCGGCGATCACGTCGGCGCCGGCCAGCTCCGCGGAGAGCCGGGGCGGGGCGTCGGCGACGTCGCCGATGGGGGTCCCTGCGAGTACGAGTACGCCTGCGGCCGGTCCTGCGGAGCTAGTCACCGCCCCAGTCTCCCACCCGCCGCGCATCCGGCCGGGGCTCGCCGCGGCACGGCGGTGTACCCCGGTTGGCCCGGTCCTCAGCACATACACATGCGGCTTCCCTACGATGGCCCGGTGACGAGTGACACCGCGACGCACGCGCACCGGGTCGAGGACGCACCGAAGGCCGCGGAGGAGCAGAGCCCCTGGCAGCGGCAGCTGCGCCGCTTCGGCTACGCGGACCGCCCGCGCCCCGACGTGCGCGAGCGCCTGCTCCAGCCGTTCCCCGAGCCGGGGACACGGGCCTGGGCCGCGCTCGGCGTGGGCCCGGCGGCGGCGTCCCGGCTGGCCCGCTGGACGGGCTGGGGCGGCCCGCTGCTGGTGGCGCTCTTCGCGGGCCTGCTGCGGTTCTGGAACCTGGGCAGCCCGCACGCGGTGATATTCGACGAGACGTACTACGCGAAGGACGCGTGGTCGCTCCTGCAGTACGGCTACGAGGGCAGCTGGCCGGAGAAGGCCAACGACCTGATCCTCGCCACCCCGCCCTCCGTCCCGCTCTCCGACGCCCCCGCGTACGTGGTGCACCCGCCCGTCGGCAAGTGGGTGATCGCCTCCGGTGAGTGGATCTTCGGGCTGAACCCCTTCGGCTGGCGCTTCGCGATGGCGGTGCTCGGCACCCTGTCGGTGCTGATGCTCTGCCGGATCGGCCGCCGGCTCTTCCGCTCCACGGCCCTGGGTTGCCTCGCGGGCGGTCTGATGGCGGTGGACGGCCTGCACTTCGTGATGAGCCGCGTCGCGCTGCTCGACCTCGTCGTCATGTTCTTCGTACTGGCCGCCTTCGGCTGCCTGCTGATCGACCGCGACCGCGCGCGGGCCCGGCTCGCCGCCGCCCTGCCCGCGGGCCGCCCGGACGACCGTGTCGCCTCGTTCACCTGGCTGGGCCTGCGCCCCTGGCGGATCGCGGCCGGGATCTGCCTGGGTCTGGCCATCGGCACGAAGTGGAACGGCCTGTACGTGCTGGCGTTCTTCGGCGTCCTCGCCGTGCTGTGGGACGCCGGTGCCCGCCGGGTGGCGGGCGCCCGCCACCCCCGGCTGACGGCGTTCTGGCTGGACGGGCTGTGGGCGTCGATCTGCATGGTCGGCGTGGCCGTCGTGACGTACCTGGTGTCCTGGCTCGGCTGGTTCACCACCGACAAGGGCTACGACCGCGACTGGGCCAAGGGGGACGGCGGCTTCCTCTCCGACTCCTGGGCGGCGCTGCGCAGCCTGTGGCACTACGAGTCGCAGGTGTACGACTTCCACGTCAACCTGCACGCCCCGCACACCTACCAGTCCAACCCGTGGAGCTGGCTCGTCCTGGGCCGCCCGGTGTCGTACTTCTACGAGTCCCCCAAGTTCGGCGAGGACGGCTGCACCGCGGCCGGCGGCTGTGCCCGCGAGGTGCTCGCCATCGGCACCCCGGTGCTGTGGTGGGCCGGCTGCTTCGCCCTGCTGTACGTCCTGTACCGCTGGATCTTCCGCCGCGACTGGCGCGCCGGCGCGATCGCCTGCGGCATCGCGGCCGGGTACCTGCCGTGGTTCGTGTACCAGGAGCGGACGATCTTCCTCTTCTACGCGGTCGTCTTCGTGCCGTTCCTGTGCCTCGCGGTCACGATGATGCTCGGCGCGATCCTCGGGCCGCCCGGCTCCAGCGAACGCCGCCGCATGTGGGGCGCGGTCGGCGCGGGCACGCTGGTGCTGCTGATCGTCTGGAACTTCATCTACTTCTTCCCGCTCTACACCGGGCAGACCATCCCCATGGACGCCTGGCGCGCCCGTATGTGGCTCGACACCTGGATCTGACCCGCCCGGCCGCGGGGCCGCCGACCTGGGCGGTGACCGTTTGCAGGGGGCCGACCACGGACCTAGCGTGAACCCCGAGGGAATGTCACGTATGTCCGCTCCCGATCACACCGTGCCCGGCCAGGCGTCGGCGCTCGACAGCGCCGGAGCGGCTCTGGCGGTGGTCGACGCGGGCGGGGTGCTCGTCCGCTGGACGGAGGTCGCCCACAGGCTGCTGGGCCACGCGGCGGCGGACGTCCTGGGCAGGCACTCCTCCATGCTGCTGGACGGGCCGGGGGACGGGCCGCAGGGGTTCACCCGGGAGTGGGCCGGGCCGGTCGCCCTGCGGCACCGGGGCGGCCGGCGGCTCGACGTGGACCTGCGGGTGACCGGGCTGCCGGGGGCCGCGGGCACGATGGACTGGCTGGTCTCGACCGCCGGGGTACCTCCGTCGGTACTGGAGTCGGCCGCGGAGCTGTGCCCTTTCCCGATGGCGATCTGGGACAGCGACCTGCGCACCGCCTGGCTGAACGACGCCCTCGCCGACCACTTCGGCCTCTCCCGCGAGGAGCGCCTGGGCCGGCACCTGGACGAGTCACCGCTCTACGCGAACACCGAGCAGGTCGAGTCCCTGCTGCGCGAGGTCCTGGAGAGCGGCGTCCCGGTGATCGACCGGGAGCTGAGCCAGCTGGACCGGCTGCGGCACCGAGCGTACGCGCTGTCCGTCTTCCGGATCGAGGACGTCCGACACGGGCTGCCCGGCGTCTGCTCGGTGAACGTGGACGTCACCGAGAGCCGGCGGGCCAGGGACCGCATGACCGTGCTGGGCCGCGCGGCGACCAGCATCGGGACCAACCTGGACGTCCTGCAGACCGCGCAGGACCTCGCCGACCTGCTGGTGCCGCTGCTCGCCGACTACGCGACGATCGACCTCGCGGAGTCGGTCCGGCTCGGCAACGCCCCGCTCACCCGGCTCGGCCCGATGGAGGGCGGCAACGTCCCCGTCTTCCACCGGGCGGGGATCGCCTCGGTCCACGACGACTACCGGGAGTCGCTGTTCGCGCGCGGCAGCCCCGTCTTCGTCCCCCCGCACTCGCCGTTCGTCGAGGTGCTGCGCTCCGGCCGGACGTACATGGAGACGGAGCTGGACACCGAGCCCGGCACGTGGCTGGAGGAGGACCCGCAGCGGCTGCAGCGGGTCCTCGAACACGGGATGCACAGCCTGCTGATCCTGCCCGTCCACGCGCGGGGCGAGATCCTCGGTGTCGCCGTGCTCGTCCGCAGCGAGAACCCCACCCCCTTCGACGAGAACGACCGGACGCTGGCGGAGGAGCTGGTCAGCCGGGCGGCGCTCAGTCTGGACAACGCCCGCCGCTACACGCGCGAGCACAACATGGCGCTGACCCTGCAGCGCAGCCTGCTGCCCCGCAACCCGAGCGCCGGGTTCTCCCTGGAGACGATCTGGCGCTACCTCCCGGCGGACACGCAGGACGGCGTGGGCGGCGACTGGTTCGACGTGATCCGGCTCTCCGGCGCACGGGTGGCCCTGGTCGTCGGGGACGTCGTGGGGCACGGCCTCAACGCCGCCGCGGCCATGGGGCGGATCCGCACGGCGGTGAGTACCCTCGCGGGGCTGGATCTGCCCCCGGACCGGCTGCTGTCCGCGCTGGACGACCTCGTCGTCCGGCAGGGCTTCGAGGACTCCGACGACACCTCGCCCACCACCGGCATCCTCGGCGCCACCTGCGTGTACGCCGTCTACGACCCCATCGACGAGCGCCTGACCATCGCCAGGGCCGGGCACCCCCCGCCGGCGATCATCACCCCGGACGGCACGGCCGCCTTCCCGGAGATCCCTTCCGGGGCGCCCCTCGGCGTGGGCCTGCGCTCCTTTCCCTCGGTCGAACTGGAACTGCCCGCGGGAAGCGTCATCGCCATGTACACCGACGGGCTCGTCGAGACCCGGGACCGCGACATCGACGACGGGATGGAGCGCCTGCGGACCGCGCTCACCCGGCCGCCGGGCACCTCGCTGGAGGACCTGTGCGACGCGGTGGTTGACCTGCTGCCCACGCGCGGTCAGGACGACGACGTCGCGCTGCTGCTCGCCAGGACCTGCCGGCTCAGCGCCGACCGGGTGTTCAGCATGGAGGTGCCGGCCGAGGCGGCCGCCGTCGGACGCGCACGGGCCGAGACGGTCCGGCAGCTGTCCGCATGGGGTCTGGACCGGGTGAGGGCGGGCGCCGAGCAGGTCGTCGGCGAGTTGGTGGCCAACGCCGTCCGGCACGGGGCGGGACCCGTGCGGTTGCGGCTGGTCCGGCACATGAAGCTGGCCTGCGAGGTCTTCGACGCCGGTCCCGGCCCGCCGCTGCCGCGCCATCCCGAGCCCACCGACGAGGGCGGGCGGGGCCTGGTGATCGTCGCGGAGCTCTGTACGCGGTGGGGTGTCCGCAGGACCGGCGAGGGCAAGATCGTCTGGGCGGAGCTGGCCCTCACGGACGAGGAACGGCTCCCGCCCGGGCCGGAGTGCTGACCCGCGGCAGGGCGCTCCGACCGGCGGACTTTCCCGGGCCATGGGAAGCGCGTGCTGAAGCTGTGACCCGTTGGACCGCCCCACATTCCCCTCCTTCCCGTAGAGTGCGCTTGCATCGCCTGTTTTTTGAACATGTTCAGGGGGACCACGGGGAGGGTCGGTGCCATGCGCCGAGGTGTGAAGCTGGGGATCGTCGCCACGCTGACCGCGGGACTGGTGGGGACCGCGGCGTACGGGGCGTACAACATCTACGACGGCCTGTCCGGCGGCGGCGGATTCTCCGCGGCCGCCGCCCCGGCCGAGACGGGGCCGCCGACCGCGGCGGAGGTGAAGAAGACCGCCGCGGACTTCCTGGCCGCCTGGGCCAAGGGGGACACCACCGCTGCGGGCGCGCTCACCAACGACGCGGCGACGGCCTCCGCGGACCTCGCCGCGTACCGCAAGGACGCACACGTCGCCCGCGTACGGCTGACGCCGGGCGCGGCCAAGGGGGACGTGGTGCCGTTCAAGGTCGTCGCCTCGCTCTCCTACCAGGGCAAGTCCTCCACGTGGACGTACTCCTCGGCCCTGACCGTCTTCCGCGGCGAGACCACCCACCGCCCCCTGGTCGACTGGGAACCGGCGGTGCTGCACCCCAAACTGACGGACGGTCAGTCACTGGAGACCGGTGAGGCCGCCTCGCCGCCGGTGGACGTCGTCGACCGCAACGGCAAGGTCCTCGACGCCGACGACTACCCCTCCCTGACCTCGGTGCTGCCCCAGCTCCGCGAGCGCTACGGCGCCAAGCTCTCCGGCGGCAAGCCGGGCATCGAGACCTGGGTGAACGCCGCCGACGGCCCCGGGCAGACGCTGCACGTGATCTCCAAGGGCACGGCCGCGAAGCTGCCCACCACCTTGGACGCGCGCGTCCAGAAGGCCGCCGAGCAGGCCGTCAGGCGCAGCAGCCAGTCGTCTGTCGCTGCGGTCAAGGCGAGCACCGGCGAGATCCTCGCCTTCGCCAACAACCCGTCGAGCGACAACAACAACGCCTTCAACGCGCAGGTCGCCCCCGGCTCCACCTTCAAGGTCGTCACCGCCACCGCCCTGCTGGAGAGGGGCGTGACGCCGGGCACCCCGGCGCCGTGCCCGGCGACCGCGAACCACGACAACGGCAAGATGTTCCACAACGTGGAGAGTTCCTCCGACCCGTCGGCCACCTTCCAGCGGGACTTCGCGATCTCCTGCAACACCGGCTTCATCAAGCTCGCCGGCCGGCTCGACGAGTCCTCGGTCCCCACGGTCGCCCAGCGCTACTACGGCTTCGGCCAGACCTGGAACGTCGGCGTCCCGGCCTGGGACGGCCGCGTCCCCGGCGGCCCGGGCGACGAGATGACGGAGGAGATGATCGGGCAGGGCCAGATACAGATGAGCCCGCTCAACATGGCCTCCATCGCCGCCACCGTGCAGAACGGTGTGTTCCGCCAGCCCCGCCTGGTGGCCGCCGGCCTGATCGAGGGCCCGCTCGCGAAGGCGCAGAGCGGCCTGCCGTCCGGCGTCCGGGGCAACCTCAAGTCGATGATGCGGCTGACCGCGTCGAGCGGCACCGCCGCCGGCGCGATGCGCGGGGTCTACGGCGACGTCGGCGCCAAGACCGGCTCCGCGGAGGTCGGCGGTCAGGAGCAGCCCAACGGGTGGTTCGTCGCCTACCGCGGTGACGTCGCCGCCGGCGGGATGGTCCTGGAGGGCGGGCACGGCGGTGACTCCGCCGGGCCGATCGTGGCGTCGGTGCTGAAGGCCTCGTCATGACGCGCTCCGTGACGCGCTTCGTGACGCGCTTCGTGACGCGCTTCGTGACCCGCCCGCAAATGGCTTGGCACCCCGCCCCCGCCGGGGACTAACGTGCGGCCATGACGACTTCGGCCGCAGCTCATCCCCGTTTCGCGGAGGCGCTCACCGCGCTGGGCCTCCAGGTACCCGTGCGTGCCTTCCCCGACGCGACCCGTACCGCGGCGCAGGCCGCCACGGCGGTCGGCTGCGAGCTCGGCCAGATCGTCAAGTCCCTGATCTTCACGGCGGACGGGGTCCCGGTGCTGGTGCTGATGGACGGCGCGTCCCGGGTCGACGTGGAGCGGGTCCGCGCGCACCTCGGCGCCACGGCGGTACGGCGAGCCGACGCGGACCTGGTGCGCGAGACCACGGGGTACGCCATCGGCGGCGTACCCCCCTTCGGGCACCGGACGCGGACCACCGTCCTCGCCGACCGGGGCCTGCTGGCCCACACCACCGTGTGGGCGGCCGCCGGCACCCCGCACACCGTCTTCCCCATGGCGCCCGCCGAACTGGTCGAGCACGCCGGGGCGGCCCTGGCCGACGTCCGCGAACGCACCGCGTGACACCCCTGATAGCGGCGGCCGTCCTCCTCGCGGCGGTCACCCACGCGGTGTGGAACGCCATCGCCCACGGCATCAAGGACCAGCTCGTCGCGTTCACCCTCGTCGGAGGCGGCGGAGCGATCTGCGGCGCGGCGATCGCCGGGTTCGCGCCGCTCCCGGCGGCGGGCGCCTGGCCCTACCTGATCGCGTCGGTGGGGGTCCACATGGCGTACATGTACCTGCTGATGAAGTCCTTCACGCTGGGGGACTTCGGGCAGGTCTACCCCATCGCGCGCGGTGTCGCCCCGATGGTCGTGACGCTGCTCGCGGCGGTCTTCGTGGGCGAGGTGCCGGACGCCCTGCAGACCGCGGGCGTCCTCGTCGCCTCCGCCGGGCTCGGCGGGGCCGCCCTGTGGGGCATGCGGGGCCGCCGCAGGGACTGGCCGGCGGTCGGCGCGGCCGTGGGCACCGGGCTGACCATCGCGGTCTACACCGTGGTCGACGGCGTCGGCGTCCGCGCGTCCGGCACCGCCCTGGGGTACGTCGCCTGGCTCCTGCTCGTCCAGGGCACGCTGCTCGTGGGCTGCGCCCTCGCGGCCCGCCGCGCGGCGCTCCTCGGGCAACTGCGCCCGGTCGCCGGCCGCGGGCTCCTCGGCGGGGCGCTGTCCGTGTCCGCGTACGGCCTCGTCCTGTGGGCCCAGACGCGGGGCGACCTCGCGCCGATCGCGGCCCTGCGTGAGACCTCCATCATCGCGGGGGCGGTCATCGGGGCGGTCTTCTTCAAGGAGCGGCTGGGGCGGGCGCGGGTCGTCGCGGCGCTGGTGGTGGTGGCCGGGATCGGCCTCATGCT
Organism: Streptomyces sp. PA03-3a; assembly: GCF_033792735.1. NCBI lineage: Bacteria > Bacillati > Actinomycetota > Actinomycetes > Kitasatosporales > Streptomycetaceae > Streptomyces > Streptomyces sp. PA03-3a. The sequence continues at coordinate 60,824 of NZ_JARAVM010000029.1, read as the reverse complement.
GCACGCGTAACGTTGCGGCGGGGGTTGTGGTTGCGGCCTGTTGTTGTGTGCGGGTTGTTTGCGCCTGCGGTCCGGGTGCCCCGGGCTGCCCGGTTGCTCATGTGCGGGTCGTTCGCGCCTGCGGTTCGGGTGCCCCCGGGCTGCCCGGTTGTCGTGTGCGGGGCGCTCGCGCCTGCGCACAACAACGGGCCGCAACCACAACCCCGGCATCAATCGAGCGCAGCGCGAAACGCCGACCCGTTGACGAGAATCCCCCCGTCCACGGGAAGCGTCAGGCCCGTGATCCAGGACGCGTCCCGGGACGCGAGAAACGCGACCGCCGCCGCGATGTCGTCGGGCTCGCCGACCCGCCCGAGGGGATACACCCCGGCGAGGCGGTCGAGCGCGTCGTCGCGCCCCGCCCACGCCGGGGTCCGCACCGTGCCGGGGGCGACGAGGTTGACCCGGACCCCGCGCGGGGCGGCGTGCACGGCCAGCGTGCGGGTCAGCGAGGCGAGGCCCGCCTTGGCGGCGCTGTAGGCGTGGTTGCCGAAGTTCATGTGCCCGTTGACGGAGCCGATGCTGACGATCGCCCCGCGCCCGCCCGCCTCCGCCAGCAGCGGAAGCGCCGCACGGGCGCAGCGCATGGCCCCGGTGAGGGTGACCTCCAGGTCCTCGTACCACTCCGCGTCGGGGATGTCCTCGAACCGCGGGGGGTCCACATGGCAGGCGTAGGCGTTGTTGACGAGCACGTCGAGCCGCCCGAAGCGCTCGGCCGCGTACCCCATCGCGGCGTCCACCGCGGCCTGGTCGACGACGTCGCACTCCACCGCCGCGGCCCGGCCGCCGGTCTCCTCGGCGAGGGCCCGCGCCGTCGCGCCGGCGCGCTCCCCGTCCAGGTCGGCCAGCAGGACGTCCGCGCCCTCGGACATCAGGCGCCGGGCGGTCGCCGCGCCGATGCCCTGGGCTCCTCCGGTGATGACGGCGGCGTGCCCCTCGAACCTGCGCATGGCGTCATCCCCCGCCGGCGAGAAGTGCGAGGCGCTGACCTCTCGCCTCCTTACTCGCGCGTAGCGTAACGTGCCTGCACACCAAAGGGGAGCGGAAAGGCACACCATGGCGCTGGACGCGGACGTCGTCGTCGTCGGAGCTGGACTGGCCGGTCTGGTCGCGACGGCCGAGCTGGCCGACGCGGGCCGCAAGGTCCTCCTGCTCGACCAGGAGCCGGAGAGCAACCTCGGCGGCCAGGCGTTCTGGTCCTTCGGCGGGCTGTTCCTCGTCGACTCCCCCGAGCAGCGCCGGATGCGCATCAGGGACAGCCGCGAACTCGCCCTCCAGGACTGGACGGGCACCGCCGGCTTCGACCGCGCCGAGGACCGCTGGCCGCGCAAGTGGGCTGAGGCGTACGTGGACTTCGCCGCGGGCGAGAAGCGGTCCTGGCTGCACGCGCAGGGGATGCGGTTCTTCCCGGTGGTCGGCTGGGCGGAGCGCGGGGGCTACCTCGCCACGGGGCACGGCAATTCGGTGCCCCGTTTCCACATCACGTGGGGCACGGGCCCGGGCGTGGTGGCGCCGTTCGAGCGCCGGGTGCGGGAGGCGGTCGCCAAGGGCCTGGTGGAGCTGCGCTTCCGGCACCGTGTGACGGCGCTGACGGCGACGGGCGACGCGGTGGACGGCGTGGCGGGCGAGGTCCTGGTGGACAGCGACGCCGAGCGCGGCCAGGCGAGTTCGCGGGAGATCCGCGCGGAGTTCCAGCTCAAGGCGCAGGCGGTGATCGTCACTTCGGGCGGCATCGGCGGCAACCACGACCTGGTGCGCAAGGCCTGGCCGGAGCGGCTGGGCACGCCGCCGCGCAAGCTGCTGTCGGGCGTTCCGGCGCACGTGGACGGCCTGATGCTGGGGATCGCCGAGGCGGCCGGGGCGCACCTGATCAACGGCGACCGGATGTGGCACTACACCGAGGGCATCGAGAACTGGAACCCGATCTGGGCCAGGCACGGCATCCGCATCCTGCCGGGCCCGTCCTCGCTGTGGCTGGACGCGACCGGCCGGCGGCTGCCGGTGCCGCTCTTCCCGGGCTTCGACACACTGGGGACGCTGGAGCACATCATGCGCACCGGGCACGAGTACACGTGGTTCGTCCTCACCCAGAAGATCATCGAGAAGGAGTTCGCGCTGTCGGGCTCCGAGCAGAACCCGGATCTGACCGGCAAGAGCGTGCGCGATGTGCTCAAGCGCGCGCTGCCGGGGGCACCGGCCCCGGTCGAGGCCTTCAAGCGGCACGGCGTGGACTTCGTCGTGGAGGACGACCTCGCCGCGCTGGTGCGCGGCATGAACGCGATCACCGAGGACGACCTGATCGACGAGGCCGCGCTGCGCCGCGAGATCGAGGCCCGGGACCGCGAGATCACCAACACCTTCACCAAGGACCTGCAGGTCACCGCGATCCGCGGGGCCCGCAACTACGTCGGCGACAAGTTGATCCGCACCGCCGCGCCGCACCGGCTGCTGGACCCGAAGGCGGGCCCGCTGATCGCCGTACGGCTGAACATCCTGACCCGCAAGTCGCTCGGCGGGTTGGAGACCGACCTGGACGCGCGGGTGCTGCGCGCCGACGGCGAGCCGCTGCCGGGGCTGTACTCCGCGGGCGAGGCGGCCGGCTTCGGCGGCGGCGGGGTGCACGGCTACCGCTCGCTGGAGGGGACCTTCCTCGGCGGCTGCATCTTCTCCGGCCGTACGGCGGGCCGCGCGGCGGCGAAGGCGACCGCCTGACCTCCTTCCTCCGCGCCCCTGGGCCGCCGCCCCGTTCCGTCCCGACCCCGGTCCCGGCCGATCCCGGGAGGGAGGCACCATGGGGGGAGCAACAACGGCGGCGCATGGTGGGAGCACGGGCTGTGGTGGACGTCCACGGGGCGGTGACGGAAGGCTTCGAGCCGGTCCGAGAGGCCTTCGTCCGGAACTTCGAGGAGCGGGGCGAACGCGGCGCGGCCGTGGCCCTGTACCGCGACGGCCGCAAGGTCGTGGACCTGTGGGCGGGCTCCGCCGACGGGGACGAGGACGGTGGCGGCGGCGCGCCCTGGGCGCAGGACACCGCGCAGGTGGTGCGCTCGGCGACGAAGGGCGTGGCGGCGGCGTGCCTGCTCCTGCTGCACCAGCGCGGCCAGCTCGACCTGGACGCGCCCGTCGGCGCGTACTGGCCCGAGTTCAAGGCCGCCGGCAAGGAGCGCGTCACGTTCCGGGACGCCCTGGCGCACCGGGCCGGTGTGCCGGCGCTGGACACCCCGCTCACCCCCGCCCGGGCGCAGGACGGCATCAGCGGGCCGCGGGCGCTCGCGGCGCAGGCCCCGTTCTGGGCGCCGGGGACGGACCACGGCTACCACGCACAGACGTACAGCTGGCTGATCGGCGAGCTGGTGCAGCGGGCGAGCGGCGGCCGGCCCATCGGCCGCTACGTGGCGGAGGAGATCGCCCGCCCGCTCGGCCTCGACCTGTGGATCGGGCTGCCGGCGGGCGAGGAGCGCCGCGTCGGGCGGATCGCCGCCGTGTCGACCCCGCCGCCCCCGGCCGCGGCCGGGCTGCGGGCGCGGCCCAAGCGGAACGTGACGGAGGCGTACGACGACCCGTCGTCGCTGACCCGGCGCGCGTTCGCCGCGATCGACCCGCTGCCCGACGAGAACGACCCCGGGTACCACGCGGCGCAGCTGGCGGCCTCCGGGGGCATCGCCACCGCCCGCTCGCTGGCCCGCTTCTACGCCGCGCTGATCGGGGAGGTCGAGGGCCCCGGCGCCCGGCTCTTCGCCCCGGCGACGCTCACCTCGGCGCGCACCCCGGAGTCGGAGGGCCCGGACCGCGTGCTGGTGGTGAACACCCGCTTCGGCCTGGGTTTCATGCTGCACGGCCCGGCCGCCCCGCTGCTGTCCCCCGGCTCCTTCGGGCACCCCGGCCGCGGCGGGTCGCTGGGGTTCGCGGACCCCGGCGAGGGCGTGGCCTTCGGCTATGTCACCAACGGCATGCAGAAGAACGTCACCGCCGATCCGCGCGCGCAGGCGCTGGTCCGCGCGGTGCGGGAGTGCCTGCGCTGACGCCGGCCGGAAAAGTTGCCCGGGCTCCGGGAGCCGCGAACGATGGATGAGTGAGCGACGCCGCATATCTCCGGTTTCCGCATGTCCACGGCGAGCGGCTCTGTTTCGTCGCCGAGGACGACATCTGGGTCGCGCCCCTGGACGAGGGGCGCGCGTGGCGGGTGACGGCCGACCGGATCCGGGTCGGGCATCCGCGGTTCTCCCTCGACGGCTCGGTGATCGCCTTCAACAGCTGGCGCTCCCTCGACCCCGAGGTGTACGTGGCGCCGGTCGAGGGCGGCCCGGCCCGCCGGCTGACCTACTGGGGCAGCACCGACACACGGGTGCGCGCCTGGACGCCGGACGGCCGGATCCTGGCCGTCTCCTCCCACGGCGAGCCGTTCTCGCACTACACCTGGGCCTACGGCATCCCGTCCGAGGGCGGTCCCGGCAGCCGGCTGCCCTGGGGCCCGGTGTCGGACATCGCCGTGGACGACAGCGAGGAGGGCGAGCACCGGACGCTGCTGCTGACCGCGACCGCGCCGCACGAGCCGGCCTCGTGGAAGCGGTACCGGGGCGGGGCGACCGGGCGGCTGTGGCTGCAGTGCCGACGGCTGCTGCCGGAGATCGACGGCCATCTGGAGTCGCCGATGTTCGTCGCGGGTCGCATCGCCTTCCTCTCCGACCACGAGGGCATCGGCAACCTGTACTCCTGCCTGCCGGACGGCACTGACCTGCGGCGGCACACCGACCACGCCGACTTCTACGCCCGCAGCGCCGCCACCGACGGCACGCGCGTGGTCTACCAGTGCGCGGGCGAGGTGTGGCTGGTCGACGACCTCGGCCCGGACTCGGTGCCGCGGCGTGTCGCCGTCGACCTCGGCGGCCCGCGCGCGGGCCGGCGCCCGTACCAGGTCCCGGCCTCGGCGTACCTGGACGGGCTGGCCGTGGACCGCACCGGCCGCGCCAGCGCGGTGTGCGTGCGGGGCAGCCTGTACTGGCTGACCCACCGCGACGGGCCCGCGCGCACCATCTCCGACGTGCCCGGGTCGCGGGTCCGGCTGCCGGTCATGCTCGGCGACACCGGGCGGATCGCCTTCGTCACCGACGCCGAGGGCGAGGACGCCATCGAGATCGCCGCGCTGCCGGGGCGCCCCGCGCCACTGGCCGCCGCCGAGATCGCCGACGCCGACGACGCCGTCGCGCAGGCGCTGCGGGCCCCGGAGACGGAGTCGGAGGCCGGGGAAGGCGGGGAGCAGGGGGCGGACGGGACAGCGCAGGACATCGCGGCCGCCGAGGGGCAGACCGTGCCGCGGCCCCCGTGCCGCAGCGGCGGTACGCGGCTGGCGTGCGGGCTGCTCGGCCGCGTCCACGAACTGGTGCCCTCCCCCGACGGCCAGATCCTCGCCGTCGCCTCCCACGACGGACGGCTGCTGATGGTCGACGCGGAGTCGGGCATGGTGGCCGAGCTGGTCCGCTCCTCCAACGGCCCGGTCCGTGACCTGTCCTTCTCCCCGGACTCCGACTGGATCGCCTGGTCCCACCCGGTCATCGGGCGTTCGCTGCGCAAGATCCGGATCGCCCGGCTGAGCCCGGACCCGGAGACCGGCAAGCACACCCTCATCGACGTCACCAACGGCCGTTTCGAGGACGAGCAGCCGGTCTTCACCCGCGACGGCCGCTACCTGGCCTTCCTGTCCTGGCGCGGCTTCGACCCGGTGTACGACGTGCACACCGGCGACCTGTCCTTCCCGCTGGGCTGCCGCCCGCACCTCGTACCGCTGCACTCGGCGACGCCCTCGCCCTTCGCGCTGCCCGTGGAGGGCCGGCCGCCGGGGGGCGGGCTGGACCCGACCGGTTTCACCGAGGGACCGCTCGTGGTGGAGGCGGCCGGGCTGCCGATGCGGGTGACGCCCTTCCCGGTGCCCGCCTCCAAGTACAGCTCGCTGGAGGCGGTGCGGGGCGGTCTGACCTGGCTGCGCTGGCCGATCTCGGGCGCGCTCGGCGAGACCTTCGTCAATCCGACCGACCCCTCCGCCCGCCCCACGCTGGAGTACTTCGGCCTGGCCAAGTCCAAGCGGGTCGAGCTGGTACGGCACATGGACTGGTACCGGGTCAGCGGCGACGGTACGCAGCTGGTGGTCTTCGACGAGGGCGACCTGACGGTGGTCCCGGCGTACGAGCCGGGCGACCTGGACTCCACCGTCTACATCGACATGCGCCGGATCCTGCACGAGGCGAACCCGCCCACCGAGTGGCGGCAGGCGTTCGACGAGGCCGGGCGGATCATCCGCGACTACTTCTGGGCGCCGGACATGTGCGGCATCGACTGGCCGGCCATCCTCGACCAGTACCGTCCGCTGGTCGAACGGGTCGCCACCCCCGACGAGTTCGCCGACCTGCAGCGCGAGGTCCTCGGTGAGCTGGGCACCTCGCACGCGTACGTGGCGCCGGCCCGCCGCAGCGAGGGGCCGCCGCACTACCAGCGGCCGATCGGTCTGCTCGGCGTCAACTTCGTGCACACCAAGGACGGCCGGTGGGTGGTCACACGCATCCTGCCCGGCGAGTCCTCGGACTCCAAGGCCCGTTCGCCGCTGGCCGGCACCGGCATCCTGGAGGGCGCCGCGCTGACCCACGTCGACGGCCGCGCCGTCGATCCGGACGCCGGACCCGGCCCGCTGCTGTCGGCCGCCGGCGGGACCACGGTGGAGCTGACCTTCGTCCCGCCCGACGGCGGGCATCCGCGCCGGGTCGCGGTGGTGCCGCTGGTGGACGAGCGGCCGCTGCGCTACCAGGACTGGGTGGCCAAACGGCGCGCGGTCGTGAGGGCGTTGAGCGAGGGCAAGTGCGGTTATCTGCACATCCCCGACCTGGGCGGCTCGGGCTGGGCGCAGTTCAACCGCGACCTGCGCATCGAGATCGTCCACCCGGCGCTCATCGTCGACGTGCGCGGCAACGCGGGCGGCAACATCAGCGACCTGGTGGTGGAGAGCCTGACCCGCAAGATCCTCGGCTGGGACCACACCCGCCACGCGCAGCCGGTGAGTTACGCCGGCAACGCCCCGCGGGGCCCGATCGTGGCACTGGCGGACGAGGCGACGGCCTCCGACGGAGACATGATCACCGCCACGTTCCGGCTGCTGGGTATCGGCCCGGTGGTGGGCCACCGCACCTGGGGCGGCGTGGTCGGCATGACCGGCCGGCACCGGCTGGGCGACGGCACGGTGATCACGGTGCCGATGAACGCCGCCTGGTTCGAGGCCTACGGGTGGGCGGTGGAGAACTACGGCGTGGAGCCGGACATCCCGGTCATCCGCACTCCGCTGGACTGGGCGGAGGGCCGTCGCACCGATCTGGAGATCGCCGTGCAGACGGCGTTGGACCTGCTGGAGAAGCACCCGGCCTCCACTCCGCCCGATCTGTCCGACCGCCCGGACCGGCGGCGGCCTCCGCTCCCTCCTCGTTCCTGAGCCTCCCGTCCCCGCCGGGGACTCCCGCCCGGGACGGCGGAAGGCCGGGCCGAGGACGGCGGAAGGGGCGCGCCCTGTACGGACGCGCCCCTCCTCGTTCACTCCTGGACCACGCGGGTCAGGACCGGTCCCGCCGCTCGTCGATCTCCTCCGGCGAACGCCGACGTTCGCGGTCGCCCTTGGGCATCGACTCGGGCTTGGACGGCTGGCCGTGGCCGGGCTCGCGGTGCTGCGGCTTGCCCTGCTGGCGCATCGGGTCGTCGGCCATGCCCTGAGCGCGCTCACGGGTCTGGCCGATACGCTCCTGCCCCTGGGGCTGAGCCTGCGGGCGGTGCTGCTGCTGCCCGGCCTTGTTTCGCGTGGGATCGTTCTTGCCCATGATCACTCCTTCGTGATGTGCGGAATGGGCCTCAACCAGGCTGACACGGCCGGACACGGTACGCATTTCGGACGAATGCGTACCGTGAACAGCGCTGGTCAGACGGGCCTTTCCGACCGGGCACGCTCGTCGGCGGCGCCGCCGCGGCCGACGAGTCCCTGCCGGATGCCGCCCGCGGCGGTGATCCTCGGCTCCAGGCGGCGCATCTCGCGCCGTCCCAGGGCGCCGCCGATCAGGCCGGGCAAGTACCCGCGCACGGACTGCGTTCCGCGCAGCCACCACTGGGCGTAGACATGCGGCGAGCGGCGCGCGATCCCGTCCGCGATGCGCTCGACCGCGGGCTGCAGCGGGTAGGTGCGATTGGCCGGCCAGGGCAGCCGGGAGCGGGCCTCGCGCATCACGTCGTCCTCGTCGGCGCCGCGCACCATGTCGGTGTCGGTCCAGCTCAGATATCCCACACCGACCTTGACGCCCTTGAAGCCGACTTCGGCGCGCAGGCAGTGCGCGAAGGCCTCCACCCCCGCCTTGCTGGCGCAGTACGCGGTCATCAGCGGGGCCGGGGTGATCGCGGCGAGCGAGGCGATCTGCAGCAGGTAGCCGCGCGAGGCGAGCAGCGCGGGAAGGAACGCGCGGGCGGTCACCACGCTGCCCAGCAGGTTGACCTGGACGACCCGTTCGAAGTCTGCGGGATCCACGTCCAGGAACGGACCGCCGGTCGCCACACCGGCGTTGGCGACGACGACGTCGACGCGGCCGTAGCGCTCCACGACCTCCCCGGCCACCCGGGCCATCGCCTCCCGGTCGGTGACGTCGGCCGTCCAGCACCCCGCGTCCGGGCCCATCTCCGCCGCGACGCGCTTGAGTTCGTCCGGTTCCAGCCCCACCAGCGCCAACCGGGCTCCTCGTGCGCCGAGTTCGCGGGCCAGCATCGCCCCCACCCCGCGGGCGGCGCCGGTCACCACCGCCACCTGCCCGTTCAGCGACCTGCTCATGCCGTCTCCTCCTTGACCTGGGCCCCGGGCCGCAGATGGTCCTCGACGAGGGTGCGTACGACGCCCGCGACCGCGGCCGGCGCCTCCAGCGGGGTCATGTGGCCGAGGCCCGGCAGCTCGGTGAGCCCGGCGAACCGGGAGAGCCGAGCGGCCATGCCGTGGGCGTGCACCGGAGGGGTGAGCTTGTCCGCGCCGCCCACCAGCACGGCGGTGGGCACACGCAGCGCGGAGACGCCCGCGTCGAGATTGAGCCCCGCCAGCACCCGGCCCCACCCCGCACGCTGCCGCCGCCCGCAGGCGTGCACGATCCGGGCGGTGGCGGCCACCAGCTCCCTGCTCGACGCCGCCCCCAGGATCCCGTACTTGAGCGCGGCCCGGGTCACCGCGGACTGCGGGCCCAGCGGCGCCGAACTGACCAGCAGGAAGCGGTGGAAGGCGTCGCGCACCCGCTTGCTGCGCACCCGCGGCGGCAGCACCGCCGCCTCGGCGAGCAGCCGTCCGCTGCCGGTGCTGGCCAGCAGCACCGCGGCCGTGCGGGACTGCACGGCGGCACGGTCGCCCGCCGCCATCGCGGTCATCCCTCCCATGGAGTGGCCGACCAGCACCACCTTCTCGTCGCCCTCGACGGCGGACTCCAGGACCGCGGTGAGGTCGTCGGCGAGCGCGCCGGTGCCGTATCCGCCGCGGCGCGGGGTCCCGCTGCCGCCGTGACCGCGCTGGTCGTAGGCCACGACCCGGTACTCCCCCGCGAGTTCGTGGATGAGCGGGGCCCAGAACAGGGTGCTGCAGGTCCAGCCGTGGATCAGCACCACGGTGGGCGCGGTGCCGGCCTCGGGGCCGTACTCCTCCACATGGATCGAGGTGCCGTCCGCGGACCGCACGGAATGCGTGCGCCGGGTGGCGGGCAGGTCGAATACGGACGCGGTCACGAGGCGACCTCCACGCGCTCCGGGCGCTCCCCGGGGGCACCGGCGGGCACGATCTCGTACTCCTGGAGGTCCAGCCGCCGCGTGGCGCGCCGGAACTCGGCGGTCGTCCCGGGCCAGACCGTGGTGTTGCGCCCCTGGTCGTCCAGGTACCAGCTGACGCAGCCCCCGGTGTTCCACACCGTGCGGGTCATGCGGCGCTGCACTTCGTCGTTCCAGGACCGCACGGCCTCCGGACGGGCGTCGAGCGCCGCGGCCCCGGTGGTGTCCAGGGCGCGCAGGTACGCGGCGAGGTAGTTCAGCGAGGACTCGATCATCAGGATCATCGAACTGTTGCCCAGGCCCGTGTTGGGCCCGATGACGAAGAGCAGGTTGGGGAAGCCGTCGACGGCGCAGCCGCGCAGGGCGGCCATGCCGCCCTTCCAGTGCTCGGCCAGCGAGCGGCCGTCGGCGCCGAACACCCGCGCCCCGATGGGCATGTCCGTGACGTGGAAGCCGGTGCCGAACACGATCGCGTCGGCCTCGCGCTCGGTGCCGTCGGCCATGACCAGGGTCGAGCCGCGCACCTCCTTCAGCGCGGAGGCGACGACCTCGGTGTTGGGCCGGGCGAGCGCCGGGTAGTAGTCGTTGGACAGCAGGATGCGCTTGCAGCCGATCCGGTAGTCGGGGGTCAGCTTGGCGCGCAGCGCCGGGTCCTTGACGGTCTTGCGCATGTGCGAGGCGGCGACGGCCTGCGCGCCGCGCATCATCGCCGGGCGCTTGGTGAACGCGCCGACCTGGAACTCCCGGATCAGCCAGAGCAGTCCGCGCCGCGCCCTGGCGGTGGCCGGCACCTTGGCGTGCAGCCACTGCTCGGCCCGGCTGATCCCGCGGTCCATGCGCGGCATCACCCACGGGGGTGTCCGCTGCACCACGGTCAGGCTCTCCACCTCGGGTTGGATCGCGGGCACGATCTGGATGGCGGAGGCCCCGGTGCCGACCATGGCGACCCGCTTGCCCTTGAGGTCGAAGTCGTGGTCCCACTTCGAGGAGTGGAAGACCCGCCCGGGGAAGGCGTCCAGGCCCGGGACGTCCGGCAGCTTGGGGTCGGACAGCGGTCCGGTGGCCGAGACCACGACGTCGGCGGTGAGTTCGCCGCGCGAGGTGGTGATGCGCCAGTGCCGGGCGCCGGCGTCCCAGCGGGCCTCGGTCACCTCCGTGCGCAGGCGCAGGTGCGGGCGGAGGCCGAAGGTGTCAGCGACCCGTTCCAGGTAGTCCCGGATGTGCGGCTGGCCGGAGAAGGTGCGCGGCCACCGCGCGTTGGGCGCGAAGGAGAACGAGTACAGGTGCGAGGGCACGTCGCAGGCGCACCCCGGGTAGCTGTTGTCGCGCCACGTCCCGCCGACGGAGTCACGGCGCTCCAGGACGACGAAGTCCGTGATCCCCTCGCGTCGCAGCCGCACGGCGGCGCCGAGTCCGCCGAACCCCGATCCGATCACCGCAACCCGCACGTGTTCGCTGTGTCCGGCCATACCGCCGCCTCTCGGTGCCGCCCCTGTGCCGAATCGCGCCAGCGTTCACTGGCACGGTTCGGAGCGTAGACCAGAAGGCGTTACCAGCGGTAGAGGCCGGGCCACGCGATGTGCCGCGCGCACCGCATAGGCTGATCGGCGTGGCAACGCACGAACGCGAGTACCGGATGGACGAGCTGGCGGAGGCGGCCGGTGTCCCGGTCCGAACCGTCCGCTTCTACCGGGAGCGCAAGCTGCTCCCCGCGCCACGCCGCGAGGGCCGGATCGCCTGGTACAACGACCACCACCTGGCCCGGCTGCGCACCATCACGGCGCTGCTGGAGCGGGGCCACACCCTGGGCGGCATCGCCGAGCTGATGGACGCCTGGGAGAGCGGCCGCCACGACGTCGGCGAACTCCTCGGCCTGGACACGGCACTGCCCACCCGCTGGTCGGAGGAGGAGCCGCTGCGGCTCACCCCCGAGGGCCTCGCCGACCACTACGGCGACCAGGCCACCGCCGAGAACCTGGCCACCGCCCTGGACATCGGCTACATCGCCGTCGACGGCGACGACGTGGTGCACGTCAGCCGCCGGCTGCTGGAGGCCTCGGCCGCGCTGGTCCGGGAGGGCATCCCGCTCGCCGAGGTGCTCGCCACGGGCCGTGACATGCGGGACCGCATGGACCCGCTCGCCGAGCTCTTCGTCGAACTGGCCCGCACCTACGTCCTGCCGGACGCGGAGGCCGACCTGCAGTCCGGCGACACCACCCGGCTCACCGAGGCCATCGCCCGGCTGCGCCCGCTGGTGCAGGCCGTCGTCGAGGCGGAACTCGCCCTGGCGATCGACCGCAGGCTGCGCGAGGAACTCAAGCGGTGACCCCGCGCGGGCGGTGGCGGACGCCGGGTACGGGCGCCTGGCCGGGCGGCGCCCCGGACAGGGGCAAGGGCTTCCCCGCCCCGGCTCACCCGGCGCCGCCGTCCGGCCGGCGCGGGCGGTCGCGGGCCTGATGCGCCGCGAGCACGCCGCCAGGCCCGCCACGCCCTGCGGATCCCCGCCGGCCGCCGCCGCCCGCGTCCACCGCATGCCCGGCGAAGTCCTCGAACCGGCCGCCACACGTGGCCCCGGCATCCGAGCCCGGGTGGACGGCGACGCCGTCGCCCTGCGGATCCCCGCCGGCCGCCGCCCCGCACCCGCGCAAGCGCCCTCCCGAAGGCGGCGCGAGAAGGCCGCCGCGCATCCGTACTGTGGTCGTATGACTCTCGATCTCGATGCCTATCTCGCCCGCATCGGCTGGACCGGGGAGCGCCGTCCCACGGCGGAGGTGCTGCGGTCCGTGCACCGCGCCCACCTGCTGGGCATCCCGTTCGAGAACCTCGACCCGGTCCTGGGCCGGGCGCCCTCGCTCGCGTTGCCCGATCTGGAGGCCAAGCTCGTCCGCGGCACACGCGGCGGCTACTGCTACGAGCACAACACCCTGTTCGCCGCGGCGCTCACCGCCCTCGGGTTCCGGGTCACGCTGCTCACCGCGCGCGTCCTGGTGGGGGCGAAGCCGGGGGACGTCCGCCCCCGTACGCACATGCTCATGCTCACCGATGTGCCCGGCGAGCCGGTGCCGTGGGTGACCGACGTCGGCTTCGGCAGCATCGGCTCCCTTCTGGAGCCGCTGCCGCTGGTCGCGGACGAGGAACTGCACGACGCCCCGCGCCGCCACCGGCTCGTCCACGCGCCGCACGACGGACCGCTGGAGCTGTGGAAGCTCCAGGCGTACCTGCCCGGCGCCGCGGACGACGGGTGGGAGGACCAGTACGCCTTCACCGTCGAGCCCTTCCAGGCCCCGGACTACGAGGTCATCAACTGGCACGTCGCGACCAATCCGCGCTCCCCCTTCTCCCGCGGCGTCTACGTCCAGCGCACCACCGGCGACGCCCACCTCTCCCTCACCGGACGCCACCTGACGGAGACGGCCGCCGACGGCACCCGCAAGGAGCGCGAACTGGCCGACGAGGACGAGGTGCTGCGGGTCCTTGCGGACGACTTCGGAATCCGGCTCCCGGAGGGGACGCGACTGCCGGCGTGACCGGGCGCTAGGCCGTCCTCTCCGCGAGGGTGTGCGCCACCAGCGCGTTGGCGTGGCCGTGCCCGAGGCCGTGCTCGGTCTTCAGCCAGCCGACGAGCTCCATGTGCCGGGTCAGCGGGGAGGAGCGGATGAGCTCCTTCCACTCCGCGACCGGCCGGCCGTACTTCTTCTCGATCGACGGGAAGTAACTCGCGGGGCCCTTCACGTTCTGCGTCATGCCTGGTGGACCGGCCGGGCGCCGCGAACCCATCGCAGTCCCGGCGTGACCCGCGTCACACCGGCCGGCCGTTCCCCGGGTCAGGTGAGTTTCGCCGGTTCACGGCGTGCCGCCGGAAAGCGTCCGCCTAGCGTGGCGTCGGACGACACCAGGGGAGCCGGACGGGGGTGGCCGCATGACGGTCGAGGACAGGCGCTCGGTGAGCATGAGGATCTTCGGGGACCTGCTCAAGACGCTGCGCGAGGGCCGCCCTCCCGGACTACGACGGCCTGCCCGACTGACCCCGTCCGAGACGGCCCGGCGCCCGGGGAGATCGTTTCCCGGGCGTTCACCATGCCCTCATCCGTGGGCTCCGTACGGGCTCGACCTGCGGCTTAGCGTCACGAGGTCCCGTTCGCCCGATATAGACGAGGTGTACATGTCCCTCCGGCACGCAATCGCAGCCCTGGCCGTCGTGCCCGCGCTCGTGGTCCCCACCGCCGCCCAGGCGGCCACCGCCCACCACGGCCAAGGCCAAGGCCAAGGCCACAAGGTCTCCTTCGACCTGCAGGCCCACCGCGGCGGCATCGGCATGACCACGGAGGAGTCCCTGGAAGGCTTCGGCAAGGCCCTGCGCCTCGGGGTGAGCACCCTGGAGCTGGACACCCACGTCACCAAGGACCAGAAGGTCGTCGTCAACCACGACCGCCAGATCAGCGCCCAGAAGTGCAAGGACACCGGTCCCGTCACGCCGGGCGACCCGATGTACCCCTACGTCGGCAAGTACATCAAGGACCTGACGCTGGCCCAGATCAAGACGATGGACTGCGGCTACCAGCAGCTGCCCGGCTTCCCCGAGCAGGAGCAGGTCAAGGGCCACCGCATGGTGGAGCTCAAGGACGTCCTCGGCCTGGTCAAGAGCTACAAGGCCAAGAAGGTCAAGCTCAACATCGAGACCAAGGTGGAGGCCGGCGCCCCCGAGCAGACCGCGCCGCGCGAGCTGTTCGTGCGCCGCGTCTTCGAGGAGATCCACCGCTCGGGCATCGAGAAGCAGGTCACCATCCAGTCCTTCGACTGGGGCGCCCTGAAGGAGATGCACAAGCTCGCGCCGAAGTACCCGCTGGTGGCGCTGACCAACTACGACTTCCTCCAGGTCGGCAAGCCCGGCGCCTCCCCGTGGCTCGGCGGCATCGACGCCGACGACTACGACGGCGACTTCGTCAAGGCCGCCGCCGCCGTCCCGGGCGTCACGGCGCTCTCCCCGGTCTACGGCATGCCGCAGAACGGCACCATCGCGGACCCGAACTTCACGTTCTACGTCACCGAGAAGATGGTGGACGACGCCCACGAGCGCGGCCTGAAGGTCATCCCGTGGACCTGTGACGACAACCCGACCATCGAGGCCCTGATGGACATGGGCATCGACGGCCTCATCACCGACTACCCCAACCACGTGCGGCAGATCATGGCCGACCGCGGCATGCGCCTGCCCAAGGCCTACCCCGCGCCGCGCCACTGACGACCGGCGCCCCGCGCGCGGACGCCCCCGGAACCGGCCGGTTCCGGGGGCGTCCGCCTACGGTTCAGGTGGCCGAGGCGGCGGGTTCCTCGGCCGGGCTCGCCAGGTGCTCCTCGGGATGGACGCACTTGTAGAGGCACTGGGTGCGGGACATCGCGAAGACACCGTAGCTGAGCACCGCGAAGCCCAGCAGCGCGGGCAGCAGCCAGAGACCGGTGCGCGGCTGCTCGCCGTAGAGCGTGACCCCGAGGCAGAAGCCGACGACGGCGTCGCCGAGCGTCAGGGCGGGCTGCGAGGCGATCAGCGGTCCCCCCTGCATGGCGGTCCCCAGCAGGAAGAGCGAGAACCCGCCGGCCGCGGCGAACGCGTAGGTCTGCCAGGACAGCAGCCAGGCCGCGACGCCCTGGTGCTCCAGGATGTCCATGGACGACTTGATCAGCGCGGCCGTGAGGGCGTTGCCCACCGCGGCGGCCCCGCCCAGGCAGGCGGCGCGCATCAGGCCGTTGGGCCGCCGCAGCCCCGCGAGCACCAGCACCGCGCCGAGCCCGCCGACGATCAGCAGGGTCGGCACCCACCAGATGCCCGGAACCTGCTCGCGCCCCCCGCTGGGCGCCATCGAGAAGAGGAACAGCGCCAGGCCGCCGGCGATGCACGCCACACAGGCCCACGCCTTGTGGGACAGCTCGACGTGGAAGACCATGCCGCCGATCACCAGGGCCAGCGGCAGTTCCAGGATGAACACCGGCTGGACCGCCGCGAGCGACCCCGTGCCCAGCGCCAGCGCCTGGAAGATCGCGGCCAGGATGACGCCGAGGATTCCGGCGAGCCACACGGGGGTGCGCAGCAGGTCCTTCATCAGACCGAGGCGCAGGGACTTCGAGGCGGGGACGGTGAGCACCGCGCGCCGCTGCAGGACCGTGCCGAAGGCGTTGCTGCAGGCGGCGAGGACGGCGAAGAGGATCGAGATCATGAGGACGGCACCACTCCCCGCGTGCTCGGCCGCGGTCGTCCTCGTCCGGCTCGGCGCCGGACGACGCTCGACCGTTCAAAGGCATTCGTCCGGTTTTCCACGTGAATGGAAAGTCTAACGTCGAACGCATACGGAGGCCCGCCGCCCGGTGGTCACCGCGACGGTCACGGCACCGCGGTCACGGCACCGCGGCCACCGGCCACCGGTCACAACGCGGCGCGGTCGCCGGTGTCCACCGGCTGCGTGGCGCGCGCCCCGCGCAGGGCGTCGGAGCGCACCTCGTCCGCGGTCAGCACGTAGCCCGTGGTGGAGTCGGTGGTGGAGCGGGCGAAGACCACTCCGTAGACGCGTCCGGAGGTGTCCAGCAGCGGGCCGCCGGAATTGCCGGGGCGCACCACGGAGCGGACCTGGTAGATGTCGCGGGTGACGGCGCCCTCGCCGTAGATGTCCTGTCCGGTGGCGCGGATGCGCCCGGCCACCGTCGCGGCGCGCAGGTCGAGGCCGCCGTCCTGCGGGTAGCCCGCCACGACCGCGCCGTCGCCGCGCACGGCGTCGTCGGTGAAGCTCAGCGCGGGCGCCTTCAGCCCCGGGACGTCCAGGACGGCGATGTCCTTGCCGGGGTCGAAGAGCACGACGGTGGCCCGGTAGGCCCGCCCGGCGCCGCCGACCTGCACGGCGGGGTCGTCCACCCCGGCCACCACGTGGGCGTTGGTCATGACGTGCTCGTCGGCGTAGACGAAGCCGGTGCCCTCCTGCCCCTGGCGGCGGCCGTCCACGAAGGCCACGCCCTCGATCTTGACGGTGCTCCGGGCGGCGGCGCCGGCCGCGGCCGCGGTGACGTTGTCCCCGGAGGGCGCGGGCACCCCGTTGACGGGCTCGGACTCGAAGGGGTTGAACACCTGCGGGAACCCCGCCTCGGCCAGTGCGCTGGTCGCCCTGCTGAACCAGGTCGGCGCCTGCCGGGGCATGGTGTCCTGGACCGCGCCCAGCACCTCGGACCCGCGGATCGACTGGGCCAGCACGCTGGAGGAGGAGGTCACCAGCACGCTGGCGGCCACCCAGGAGACCAGCAGCACCGCCACCGCGTTGGCCACCGCGCCGCCCGCCCCGTCGAGCCAGCGCAGCGGGCCCCAGTCCAGCCCGGTCCGCGCCTTCCAGGCGACCCCGGAGGCGAGGGCGTGCCCACCGGCCGCGGGCACCAGGACGGTGAGCAGCGCGACCAGCGTCGCCCGCGGTGTGCCCGGCTCGACGTACTGGAGCACGTACGGCAGCAGCCAGACGCCGACCACCGCACCGCCGAGGAAGCCCGCGAGCGAGATGCAGCCGGCGACGAGCCCGCGCCGGAAACCGGCGACGGCGTAGGCGACGGTCAGCACCAGGAGCAGGAGGTCGAGCAGGTTCAACCGAGGGGCCTTTCGACGAAACCCTGTGGACCAGTGAAAACGCACATTAACTGACCATAGGTTCCCTTTTGCGGCACACCGCACGCAGATTCCGTCACATCCGCCCCGGATACCCCGGATCGCCGTGGAATCGCATGGGAAAGGCCCGGCGCGGCTTCCGTGTGCATCCACGGACTCCGGCACCGGGCCCTCCGTCGCACCGCACCCCGTCCCCACGGGTCGGCGCGTGCGGGACCCTCCCACCGCTCAGGGGCGGCCCCGCAGCTCAGTCCCCCTACATCACGACGACCGGGGCGCCGCCGGCATTCCCGTCCCGGGCGGTAATTCCGCTCCGGTACACCCGGACGTCACTTACCGGCGGGTCACCAGGCCGCCGCGCGGCCCGGCTCCGGGACACCGGCGCGACACGAAACCGTTTCGTACGCATCGACACTAGAGGCAGCCTTATCGAAACGCAAGTGTTTCGATCGCTTGGGCGCAGCGGGCTGCCTAGAGTGGGTGCCGAGGACCGAGGAGGTGCGGGCCGTGACCGAGCAGCAGTCGGGAGATCGCCCCGAGAAGGCGATCCTGGAACGGATCAGCGCGATGGCCTCCGACGAGAGGACCCTGCGCGAGCTCCTCAGCGAGGGGCGGATGGAGGGCGAGACCGAGCGGGCACGGCTCGACGCGCTGGAGCGCGAGCTCGACCAGTGCTGGGACCTGCTCCGCCAGCGCCGCGCCAAGACCGCGGCGGGCGGCGACCCGGGCGAGGCCAGGGTGCGCTCGACGGGCACGGTGGAGGGCTACCAGTCGTGAAGAGCGACGCGAAGGTGACGGACGCCACGGGAGCGCGGCGCTACGAGGCGCGCGTCGACGGCAGGCTGGCGGGCTTCGCCACGTACATCCGAACCCCGGAGATGGTCGCCTTCCTGCACACCGAGGTGGACCCGGAGTTCGAGGGCCGGGGCGTGGGCTCCTCGCTCGCCCGCCACGCGCTGGACGAGGCGCGGGAGCGCGGCCAGAGCGTGCTGGCGGCCTGCCCGTTCATCGCGGGCTGGATCGCGCACCACCCCGAGTACGAGGACCTGGAGTACCGGCCGCGCAGCGCGGTCAGCGACTAGCACCGGCGGCCGGCACCGTCGGCCGGGAGTGAGCGACGGGGCGGCCGGGCGTCAGCGGGGCTGCCCGATGCCCAGCGCCGGCAGCACCACCGCGTCGATGTAGCGGTGCATGAAGGCCGCGTCGACCTCCACGTCCTCCAGGAGGCGGCGGGTGATCACGGCGCCGAGCATCATGTGCGGCATGAACTCGGCCGCGGGGACGGCGGCGTCGATCTCACCGCGGCCGGCGGCCCGCCCCAGCAACTGCCGCACCCCGGAGAGCTCGGGCTCGATCAGGTGCTGGCGCATCGCCTCGGCGAGGTCGGGGTTGGTGGCGGAGGCGTGGGCCAGGCCCCGGATCAGCGGGGTGTCCACGTCCGAGCCGTCGCCGATGCGGTCGGCGAGCTCGTGCAGGTCGCCGGGAAGCGAGCCGGTGTCGACGTTCTCCACGTGCACCGGCTTGGTGCACTTGAGCGCGGTCACGACCAGCTCGGGCTTGCTCTTCCACTGCCGGTACAAGGTGGCCTTGCTGGACCGGGTGCGGGTGGCGACCGCGTCCATCGTCAGCGCGTCGTACCCGACCTCGCGCAGCAGATCGATCACCGCGCCGTACAGCTCCTGCTCCCGCTCGGGCGTCAGCCGGGTGCGGCGGGCCGGTGCGCTCGCGTCGGTCGTCATGTTCCGTGCTCCGTTCCTCGTCCCCTGCGAAACGGTTTCGTATCCCAACGACAATATGGCACCGCCCACCGAAACCGAAACGTTTCGATGGGCGGTGCACCCGCTGCGGCTCCGGTCCGGTGCCGTGCGCGCGTCAGGCCAGCGAGGCCGTGAGCGTGATCTCCGTACCGGCCAGCGCCTTGCTCACCGGGCAGTTCGCCTTGGCGTCCTCGGCCGCCTTCACGAACTCCGCCTCGTCCATCCCGGGCACCTCGCCCTCGACGGTCAGGTGGATGCCGGTGATGCCGGTGCCCGGCTTGAAGGTGACGTCGGCCTGCGTGCGCAGGCGGGTCGGCGGGGTGCCCGCCTTGCCCAGGCCGGCCGACAGGGCCATCGAGAAGCAGCTGGAGTGGGCGGCGGCGATGAGCTCCTCGGGGCTGGTCTTCCCGCCCGGCTCCTGCGAGCGGGCGACCCAGGTCACCGGGTACTCCCCGATGCCGGAGGAGTCGAGGGTCACGACCCCGCTGCCCTCCGTCAGACTGCCGTCCCAGACGGTGTGCGCGACCCGCGTGGTGGAGTGCGGCGTGGTGGACATGGTGGATCCTCCCGAGTGCGGAGTGAGTACGGCTGCGGCGGGTCCAAGTCTTCACCACGGCGCACCGCTTCGCGAAGCGATCTCCCGCGCCGTGACGTCCGTGTTGCCCCCTGTCAAACGGGCCGTCACCCACAAGAGTGGCTGTACGCAGGGATTTCACCGACCCGCCCCCCGCCGCCGTGCCGCCGCCCTACGTTCGGGACCTGGGACGCGGACGTCAAGGAGTGAGCCTGGTGGTCGAATCCGTACGGGTACCGATCCTCGCTTCGTGGGAGCGCTGTCAGACCGCCGGCCTCGACCCCGAGCGGTTCGAGGTCCCGTACACCGACGACCTCGACCCCGCCGGAGCCCTGGTCCGGGCCGCGGGTCCCGTCCTCGACCGGCTCGCCGGCACGCTCTCCGGCACCCGTACCGCCGTCCTGCTCACCGACGACCGGGGGCTGGTGATCGACCGCCGGGCCGCCGAGCCCCCGTTGCTGCCCGCCCTGGACCGGGTCCGGCTCGCCCCCGGGTTCAGCTACCACGAACTCGACGCCGGGACGAACGGCATCGGCACCGCCCTGGCCGCCCGGCAGCCCGTCCGCGTCTCCGGCGAGGAACACTTCTCCGCCGCCCTGCGCGGCTTCACCTGCTACGGCGTACCCGTCCGCCATCCCGTCAGCGGCCGGGTGGAGGGCGTCCTCGACCTCACCAGCCGGTACGGCGACGCGCATCCCCTCATGGCCGAACTCACCCGCGGCTGCGCCCTCGCCATCGAGCAGCGGCTCCTGGAGGAGTGCGGCGAACGCGAACGCGCCCTGCTACACGGCTACCTGACCGCCGAGCACCGCGCCACCACGGCCCCCTCCCTGCTGCTGGACGGCGCCGGGCGCTTCCAGGGCGTCGGGCCCCCGGCCGGTCTCACCGACGGGGACGAGTCGGCGCTCACCGAGACCGCGGCCGGCCTGATCGCCGCCGGACGGCGGGAGACACTCCAACTCCCCCTCTCCCACGGCCGCACGGCCCATCTGCTGTGCCGGCCCCTCGCGGGCGGCGCCGTCGTCGAGGTCAGCGTGCCCGGTGACCCCGGGTCGCCCGGCGGCGGCACCGGCGCGGCCGCGCGCCGACCGCTGCTGGTCGGCGAAGCGGGGGTGGGCCGCATCGCCGTCGCCGCGCGCCGCCGCCTGGAACTGCTCAGCGACGCCGCCCTGCGGATCGGCACCACGCTCGACGTCTCCCGTACCGCCCGCGAGATCGTCGAGGCCGCCGTGCCCCGCTTCGCCGACCATGCGACCGTCGACCTGTTCTGCCCCGTCCTGCACGGCACCGCCCCCGTCGACCCCGGGGCGGAGCTGCGCCGGGTGGCGGCGAGCGGCGCGGCCCCCGGCGCCGCGTACGGCCCCCACGCCAGGGGGGAACCGATGCGCCTCGTCCCCGGCAGCCCCCAGGCCAGAGCCCTGTGCGGCGGCTCCGCGGTCCGCGACACCTCCCCGGGCCCGGACGGCGAGCCGCGCGCCGTCATCGCCGTCCCGCTGCGCGCCCGGGACACCCTGCTGGGCGTCGCCACCTTCCAACGCGCCGCGCGGAACGAACCGTTCGCCGACGACGACCTCACCCTCGCCCGCGACCTCGCCGCCCGCGCCGCCGTCTGCATCGACAACGCGCGGCTCTTCACCCGCGAGCACCACCTCGCCCTGGAACTCCAGCGCAGCCTGCTGCCGCGCGGCGTACCGGAGCAGCACGCCGTGGACGTCGCCCACCGCTACCTCCCGGCGGCCCGCGGCCGGGTCGGCGGCGACTGGTTCGACGTGATCCCGCTGTCCGGGGCGCGCGTGGCGCTGGTCGTCGGCGACGTCGTCGGCCACGGCATCCACGCCGCCGCCGCCATGGGCCGGCTGCGCACGGCCGTGCACAACTTCTCCGCCCTCGACCTCCCCCCGGACGAGCTGCTGGGCCGCCTGGACGACCTCGTCGTCCGCCTCGACGACGAGAACGGCACCGGTCCCGGCCTCGCGGGCGCGACCTGCCTCTACGCGGTCTACGACCCCGTCACCCGGCGCTGCCAGCTGGCCCGCGCCGGGCATCCGCCACCGGCGCTGCTCGCCCCCGACGGCGAGGTGCGCTTTCCCGACCTGCCCGCCGGGCCGCCCCTGGGGCTGGGCGGACTTCCCTTCGAGACCGCCGAGTTCGCGGTCCCCGAGGGCAGCGGCATCGTCCTCTACACCGACGGCCTCATCGAGGGCCGCCATCTCGACCCGGACACCGGGATGCGCCGCCTCGGCCGTGCCCTGGCCGCCGTCCCGCGCGACTGCCCCCCGGAGGAGGTATGCGCGGCACTCGAGGCCTCCCTGCGCCCCGCTCCCTCAGCCGACGACATCGTCCTCCTCGTCGCCCGCACCCGGACCCTGGACGAGCGCCAGGTCGCCGGCTGGGACGTGCCCGACGACCCGGCGGCCGTCTCCGCCCTCCGCTCCGCGATCACCCGCCGTCTGCGGGCCTGGGGCCTCGAAGAGCTGACCTTCACCACGGAGCTGATCGCCAGCGAGCTGATTACCAACGCCATCCGCCACGGCGCCGGCCCCGTGCGGGCCACTCTGCTGCGCGACCGCGCCCTGGTCTTCGAGGTCGCCGACGCCAGCGGCACCTCCCCCCGCCTGCGCCGCGCGGCCACCACCGACGAGGGCGGCCGCGGCATCTTCCTCGTCGCCCAGCTCTGCCGCCGCTGGGGCACCCGCTACACCGACCACGGCAAGGTCATCTGGACGGAGCAGCAACTCCCCGCGTGAGGCGCCCGCAGCCGGCGGCCGCGGGCACCGGCGCGCGTCGGCGCCCCATCTGGCCTCGCCCTGATGGCCTACCAGTCGCACCAGGTCCCGTCCCCGACGCGCCACGTCGGCGGGCACGGTCGAGGGCGGCGAAGCGGCGGGACACGGTGGTTCCGGCTGTGCGCGGACGCGGTGTTGCCTACGGTGGAACCATGACCACGGCGGCAGACAGCGGTACGAACGCGAGCACGGACACCTACGACGTCATCGTCATCGGCGCGGGCCCCACCGGGGAGAACCTCGCCGACCGAACCAGGCAGGCCGGACTGACCACGGTGGTGGTCGAGGCGGAGCTGGTCGGCGGTGAGTGCTCGTACTGGGCGTGCATCCCCAGCAAGGCGCTGCTGCGCCCGCAGGCGGCCCTGGACGCCGCGCGGGCGGTCGCGGGCTCGCGGGAGGCGGCCGGCGGGCGGCTGGACGCCGCCGCGGTGCTGGCCCGGCGCGACTGGTGGACCGGCAACTGGAAGGACGACGGCGCGGTGAGCTGGCTGGACTCGGCCGGCATCGACCTCGTCCGGGGGCGCGGACGGCTCGACGGGCCGCGCCGCGTCGTCGTGGAGACCCCCGACGGCGGCGAGCGCGTCCTGACCGCCCGGCACGCCGTGGCGGTCTGCACCGGCACCCGCGCGCAGCTGCCCGACCTGCCCGGCATCGCCGACGACCACGTGTGGACCAGCCGCGACGCCACCAGTTCCCCCGAGGTGCCGGGACGGCTCGTGGTGGTCGGCGGAGGTGTGGTCTGCGTCGAGATGGCGACCGCCTGGCGGTCGCTCGGTTCCGAGGTGACCGTGCTGGTCCGCGGCTCCGGGCTGCTGCCGCGCTGGGAGCCGTTCGTGGGCGAGCTCGTCGCGGACGGCATGCGCGCCGCCGGTGTGGACATCCGCACGGGCGTGTCGGTCACGGAGCTGCGGCGCGCCTCGGAGTCCGGGCCGATCACCCTGGTGCTCTCCGACGGCACGGAACTCGTCACCGACGAGATCCTGTTCGCCACCGGCCGCGTCCCGCACACCGACGCCCTGGGCCTGGAGACGGTCGGCCTGACCCCCGGCTCCTGGCTGGACGTCGACGACACCTGCCTGGTCAAGGACGTCGAGGGCGGCTGGCTGTACTGCGCGGGCGACACCAACCACCGCGCCCTCCTCACCCACCAGGGCAAGTACCAGGGCCGTATCGCCGGCGCCGCCATCGCCGCCCGCGCCAAGGGGGAGCCCCTGGACACCGCCCCCTGGGGCCGGCACGCGGCCACCGCCGACAACGTCGCCGTCCCCCAGGTCGTCTTCACCGAGCCCGAGGCCGCCGCCGTCGGCATCACCGCCGAGCAGGCCGAGCGGGAGGGCCGCCGCGTCAGGATCGTGGACTACGAGATCGGCAACGTCTCCGGCGCCGGGCTGTACGCCGACGACTACAAGGGCAAGGCCCGCGCCGTCGTCGACCTGGACCGGGGTCACCTCGTCGGCGTCACCTTCGTCGGCCCGTCGGTCGGCGAGATGCTGCACTCCGCCACCATCGCCGTCGCCGGTGAGGTGCCGCTGGAACGCCTGTGGCACGCCGTGCCGGCCTTCCCCACCATGAGCGAGGTGTGGCTGCGGCTGCTGGAGACCTACCGGGACGCGCCGGACGGCGAAGGCTGACGCAGACGGCGGCCCCGGGCGCCTGCCGATAGGATCGCGCCCTGCTCGTCGAGTCCAGGTCGAGGGGACAGCTGAGGTGGGGATTTTCCGGCGCGGGCCGAAGCGTGACCAGCGGGACACACCCCGCGACCCCGAGTACGCCTTCTTCTCGGTGGACGAGGGGGCGCGCTTCCGCGCGACCGTTCGCGAGTCGTTCGCCGAACTCGGGCTGGAGGTCACGGTCTTCGCCGACATGGTGACCGACGACTCCGGCCGTCGCTTCGGGCTCGGCAACCTCGCCGCGCTGTGCCACAACGACCGCCGCGGCCCGCGCGTGTGGCCGCAGCTGGCACGCGAGCACATCGGGGCGGTGCTGCGCACCCTCGACGGGCCGTCGCCGCTGGAGACCATGCCCGCCGAGGAGATCCGCGAGCGGCTCTACCCGCGCCTGGTCACCCCCGACGCGGTCGACCCGGACACCTTCCGCTACGCCCGGATCGCCGCGCCCGGGCTGCTGGAGGTGCTCGCCCTGGACCTCCCGGAGAGCGTGATGACGCTCGCCGACCAGGCCCTGGTCCCCCTCGGCGACACCCGCGAGCTGCGCGGCCGTGCCCTGCTCAACCTCCGGGACCTGCCGGTGGAACGGCACGAGGTGGTCCGGCACGCCGACGTGCGCTTCGACGTCCTCGTCGGCGACTCCTTCTTCACCGCGGCCCGGGTACTGGTCCTGGACGAACTCGTGGAACGGGTCACCGGGAAGCCGCTGACCGCCGACGGGGCGCTGGTCGCCATGCCGTTCCGGCACCAGCTGGCCTTCCACGCCATCCGTGACAGCGCCGTCATCCCGGCCCTCAACGGCATGGCGGGCTTCGCCGCGGCGGGCCACGAGGACGCGGTGGGCCCCATCAGCCCGTACGTCTACTGGTGGCGGGACGGCGTGCTGACCCAGCTCAGCCGGAAGGACGGCGACGGCCTGCTGATCACCGTCGGCGAGGAGTTCCAGGACGTCCTCGAACGCCTCGTGCCCGACCAGGCGGGCGAGGAGAGATGAGCGGCGGCGAACCGGGTGGCACGACCGTCAGACCGCTGATCGGCGTGGGCCCCGAGGGGCCGGCGCCCGACTACGCCGAGCTGTTCCCCGAGGACCCGCCCGGCCCGGGCGGCGGCCCCGGCGGAACACCGCAGCCGCAGCCGCGGCCGGCGCACTCGCCTCGCGGGGCGCGCCGGGCGGCGGCCCGTCCCCGCCGGCGCCTGCGGACCGTCGTCACGGTGGCCGCGGCGGTGACCGGGGTCGGCGTACTGGCCCTGCTCGGGCACCTCGTCACCGGTCCGGGTGAGGCCGACCGCGCGCGGCCCGCCCCGAGCGCCTCCCAGCCGCGGCTGGCGCTGCCCAGCCTTCTCGACTCCGACGGCACGACGGAGGCCTCGCGCGGCGCCGGGGCCCCTTCGGCGCGGTCGGGCCCTGGCGGCCCCTCCCCGTCCGCCTCCGGTTCTGCGTCCGGCACACGGGCACCGGCCCCCGCCACCGGCTCGGCGACCGCCGGCGCCGCGGGCGGGAACACCGGGACCGCGACGGACGGTTCCGGCGCGGTGCTCAAGCCCGGCTCGCGCGGCCCCGAGGTCGTGGCGCTGCAGCAGCGGCTCGCCCAGGTACAGCTCTACGACGGCCCCGCGGACGGCAAGTACGACGGCGGGGTCAAGGACGCCGTCCAGCGCTACCAGCAGAGCCACGGCGTCACGGGCGACACCTCCGGGTTCTACGGCCCCGGCACGCGCCGTTCGCTGGAGTCGGTCACCTCCGCGCCCTGAGACCGCAGCGGGTTCGGCAGCGGCAGGTAGCGGGCGGCGGCGCCGTCCGCACCGGTCCAGCGCAGCAGCAGATTGGTCTTCCCCGGGATGTGCGCGGCGGCGAGCAGCTCCCGCAGCGGCGCCGGATCGCCGTTCCCGGCCGACCACTGCGCGAGGAAGGCCCGGGCCCGCGCCCACAGCACCGGGGTGAGTTCCGGGTGGCGTTCGGCGACCGCGCCCGCGATCTCCAGCAGGTTGTTGGTGACCAGGCAGTAGACCAGGCGTTCCCAGCCGTGGGCGGCGTCCACGCCGGGCCCGGGGGCGTCCGCTTGCGCGTGGCGGCGCAGCAGTTCGCGGTGCCGCTCCTCCACCAGCTTGACGCCCTCGTGGTCGCGGAAGAGCACCTGGCCGGGCAGCCCGTCGGCGTCCACGGCGACGAGCACGTTCTGCAGGTGGCACTCCAGGACCGCGCCGTGCCGCAGGTACGCGTCCAGCACCGGCGGCACGACCTGCCGCAGATACCCCTCCCACCAGGCCAGCGCGCCGTCCGCGGTCAGGCCGGGCGCGGCGAGCGGGCTGCCCTCGTACCCCTCGGCGACGGCCGCCGCCAGCAACGGGGTCAGCCCGGGGCGCAGGTGCGTGCCGAAGCCGTCGCGGACGACCACGGCCAGTGCCTCGTAGGCGTCCCGGCCGCCGAGGTCGGCGGTCCGGTGACCGCGGTCGGACAGCACGTCCGCCTCCGGCACGGCGCGCAGCACCTCGTCGACGGGCCCCAGCCAGCGCAGGTCGTGCCGCCACAGCCGGCGGATGTCGTTGGTGATCCGCACGTCGAGACTGAACTTCAGGAAGAGGTCGGCCTGCGGCAGGTACACCGTCCGCAGGGACGCCGTCGGCACGGCCGGTTCCGCGGTGTGCCCGAGGCGCAGCAGCCGCCCGTCGTGGAAGGCCGGGAGGTCGCCCAGCAGGGCCAGCTGCCAGGGGTGCGCGGGCAGGACCCGGTAGCCCTCGGGCACGTCCGGGTAGAGCCGGTCGAGCACCGCGGTGTCGCCCTCCCCGGCCAGCAGGTCCGCGCGGACCGCGAGCAGCGTGAGCGGGAAGCGCGTGTGCGCCTCCGGCGCGTAGGGCAGCCAGCTCTCCGGCGGGCCGCCGCCGCGGGCCTTGGGCGCGGGGTGGTGGCGGTGGCCCGCCACCAGGGCCTGCTCGGAGCGCAGATACGGGTCGGCGGGCGGCGGCGCGTGCTCGCGGGCCTCCAGCAGGGCGGCGAGCACGTCGCGGCTGTCGGCGATCTCGGCGGGCAGCTCGGCGCCGGCGACGCCCGTGCGGGCGGTGAGTTCCGCGGCGACGACCTCGACCAGCGCCTCCAGCGGGAGCGGCCGCCAGCCGCCCTCGGTGCGCAGCTCGGGGCCGGCGGGGTGACGCCCGGCCCGCACCCGCAGCAGCGCGCCGGTCGCGGGCAGCCGGTGCACGGGACGGCCCCCGTCCGCGCCCGCGGCCTCGGCGACCTCGCGCAGCAGGCAGTTCAGCAGGGCCGTGGCGGACAGCGCCTCGGCGCGGTCCCAGGCTTCACCCACGACGGCACGTTCCCGCTGGTCGCTGCCCTGGTCGATGCACGGTCGGCCGCCTCCTGCGTAGGGTAGGGACCCATCATGTACCCGCACTCGGCGGCTGCGACGCGGCGCCCCCTGGAGACGGCGTTCGCCACCGAGCTGGCGACGCTCCGTCCCGATCTGCACGACGCGTACACCGCCGCTCTCCCCGGTGCGCGCGCCGCCGTGCTGGGCCGCCTGTGGCGGGCCCTGCTCCTGGAACCTCTGCCGGGCATCGCCTCGCGCGGCCCGGACCGTGTGCTCTTCCGCGACGGCCGGGTGCTCCTCGGGCCGCGCCGGCTGCCGCACGACCTGGGGTTGCCGAAGGACGAACCCGCCCTTCGGCTGGACGGCCGCCCGCACGACCACCCGGCCGCCCTGGTGGAGGCACTCGGGCTGCCGGGGTCGGGCCTGCTGCGTGACGAGATCGACCACAGCGTCGCCTCCTTGGCCCTGTCCCGGGCGGGCGCCGCGGGCGCGGAGGGCCACGGCGGCCGGCCGCCGACGCTCGCCTCCTTCGAGCAGGGCGTGGTCGACGGCCACCCGTACCACCCGTGCTGCCGCAGCCGTCCCGGTTTCTCGGTGGCCGAGCAGCTGGCCTTCGGGCCCGAGCACCGGCCCGTCGTCGCCCTCGACCTCGTCGCCGTCCCCGCCGCCGACTGCCTGGTCGCGGGCGCCTGGCCGGACCGGTTCCGGGACGGCGACCGGTTGCTGCTGCCCGTCCACCCCTGGCAGACCCGGCACATCCTGCCCGCCCTGGGGCTGCGCCCGTACGCCGAGGCCGCGGTGCCCACCCGGGCGCTGATGTCGGTGCGCACCGTGGCCCCGCTCGACGGCGGGCCGCATGTGAAGACGGCGCTGAGCATGCGGATGACCTCGTCCGTCCGCGACATCTCGGCCCGCTCGGTGACCGACAGCGCCGCGCTGTCCGCGCTGCTGGACGAGCTGACCCGGCGGCTCGGCGACGACGCGCTGCGCGTCACCCGCAACCTCGGGGCGGCCGCCGCCGTCGTCGGCGGTGAGCCCAGCCCCGACCTCGCCGCGCTGCTGCGGGAGTCCCCGTCCGGCTTCGCCGACCCGGCGTCCGGGGAGACCCTGCTGCCCGTCGCCGCGCTCACCGGCCGCCCCGCCGACGGCGGGCCGCCGCTGCTGCACTCGCTGCTCGCGGCCGCGGGACCGGGCGCGCCCCCGGACGGCGCCGCCTGGCTCACCGCCTTCGCCCGGCTCGCGCTCCCGGCCATGCTGCGGCTGCTGTCCTGGGGGGTCGCCCTGGAGGCGCACGGGCAGAACCTCCTGGTCGTCCTCGACCGGCACGCCCGGCCGCGGCGGCTGGTCTACCGCGACCTCGCCGACGTCCGGATCAGCCCGGCCCGCCTCGCGCGGTGCGGCGTCACCGTGCCCCCGCTCGGCCGCGGCCTCAGCGACGACCCCGCGGTCCTGCACGCCAAGCTCTACGGCTCCCTGGTCGCCACCACGTTCGGCAGCCTCATCTCCGCCCTCGGCGAGGCCCACCGGCCCACCGAGGCACGGCTGTGGGCCGCGGTGCGCACGGAGACCGACCGCGCCTTCGACACCCTCCCGGCGACGGCGGACACCCGTACCGACCGCGCGGCCCTGCTCTCCGCCCCCGAACTCCCCGTCAAGGCGCTCACCTTGATGCGACTGGAGACCTCCGCGGGCGGCGACCACTGGACGGACCTGCCCAACCCCCTGCTCTGACCGCCGGGTCGGGGAACGACGGCCCGGGCGCCCGGCGACGCGGCCCATGCCCGGCACGTCCGTGCGCTCCGGCCCTCGAGGCCCGAACCGAGGCCGTGCCCGGCGCGATCGTGGCCCCGCCCCGCTCGGCAACGGCCGACCCCTCGGCGACCGGCGACCAGCGGACACCCCTGCCCGACCCCCTGCTCCGGCCCGGGGCGTCCGGGGTCCTGGCCCGCCCGCGGTCGCTGTCGGTCCCGCCCCCTACGGTGGCCGCCATGTCCGAACCGGCCGACGCCCCGCAGTCCTACACGACGTTGTGGACCAACGACCTCTGCCGCCGGCTGACGCGCGACGGCTACACCGGACGCCCCCTCCGCGTCCTGTTCGGCGGCCCGCACCAGTCGCTGCCCAGCTTCCGGCTCGCGGGGGTGAAGCCCGGCGACCGCGTCTTCCCGGTCCGCGTCCACCGCACCCGGCTCCATGTGCTGGGCCGCCTGGAGGTGGCGCGGATCATCCCGTACGAGGAGGCCGCGGACGAGCTGGCCAAGTTGCCCGACTGGTCGCCGCTGGAGGGCGGTTGCGCGTCCGAGGTGCTGGTGGGCCCGCCCGGGACCCCGCTCGACTTCGGCGCCACCGTCCCCGGCGAGCTGCTGGAACGGCTCACCTACCGCTCGCGCCGGGCCGAGCGCCGGCTGCGGTTCGTCGAGGACGGCCGTCTGATGCGGTCGATCGGCCTCCAGGGCGTCTACCGGCTCGCACCCGAGTCGGCCGCCGAACTCGACCGCCTCGTCGACGGGGCCGCCGCACCCGCCGCGCCGGGCGTCAGTCCCGGATGACGCCCGCCGCCCGCGCCGCCGTCAGCCACTGCGGGAACTCCTCCATCAGCGCCGCGTACAGCCCGGCGTCCGACGCCGCCGCGGGCTCCTCCCCCGCGGCGTGGAAACCGGCGTTGTCCACCAGCCGCTTGGCGGGTACCGGGAGTTCGTCGAGCTTGCGCAGGAAGTCGAAGTCCCTGCCCGCCGGGTCACCGAAGCCGACGAACTGCCAGAAGATCGGCAGCGCGGCGGCGGAGCAGAGCAGCCGTTCGGCGGCCGTGCGCGATGAGGGGCCGCCGTCGGTCTGGAAGACGACGAACGCGGGCTGCGTCGCGCCGGACGCCCGGTAGTGGTCGATCACCGCCTGCATCGCCAGGTGGTAGTTGGTGCGGCCCATGTGGCCGTAGTTGTCGTGGAGCGCGTTGATCCGCCCCTCGTAGCCGTCGAGGCCGATCTCGGCGACGCCGTCCACCTCAGTGGAGAAGAAGACCACCGGCACGACCCCGTCGTCATCGAGGTTCGCCGCGAGCCCGAGGACCTGCTCGGCCAGGCGCTGCACCGTGCCGTCCCGGTAGTGCCGCCGCATGCTGCCGGACCGGTCCAGCACCAGGTACACAGCGGCCCGTTCCCCCGCGACCCCGGCCTTCTCCAGCGACACCCGGGCGCCCTTGTACAGGCTCACCAGCCCGGGCGCCACCGCCCGCACCTTCTCCAGATCGATGGCCATTCCGCCCCGCCCCCTCGCGCTCTCGGCTTCCGCCCCGATCGTGCCACCTGTGCCCGCCCGGGGGCACCCGTCAGGTGACGCTCCACAGGCGCCGGTAGAAGGCGGTCCGCTCCGGATCCGGGGCGATGCCGTACGCCTCCAGGAGCGCGTCCTCCCAGCCAGGGCCGTAGTTCCATTCCGTGCTCCAGGTGGCGACGGCCAGATCGGCCCAGCGGTCGGCGACGCCGAGGGCGCCCATGTCGACGTGGCCCGACCAGGTACCGTCCTCGCCCAGCAGCGTGTTGGGCGCGCAGGGGTCCCCGTGGCACACCACGAGCCGTTCGACGGGAGGCGCGGGCGGCAGGTCCCCGGGCACCTGCCTGCCGGCCCGCCGGGCACGTTCGAGGCGGGTGCCGACGGACCAGTCGTACGGGCAGGCGTCCACGGGCAGCCGCTCGTGCAGCGCGCGCAGACCCGCGCCCAGCGCACGCACCGTGGTACCGGGATCCGCCGTCCAGCGCGGGCTGACGGCACTCTCGCCGCGCAGCCCGCGCGTCAGCAGCCAGGCCCCGTCGCCGTCCGAACCGTGTTCCAGGACGGGCGGTACGGGGGTGAAGCGGCCCGCCCATTCCAGGCGCTCGGCCTCGGCCCCCAGGTCCAGCCTTGAGCCCGCCGGCGCCCACTTGGCGAACAACCGGTCCTCCCCCGCCCCGATCCGGAACGTCACCCCGCCCGCCTCGTTCCGCCACACGGGCAGCGGCGTCCGCTCCCCCGCCAGCGCCGAGATCCGCGCGGGCACCTCCACCTCGCCGTCCGGCGACCCCGATATCTCCACCACCGCATGCTCTCCCCGAACCCGCCCGAAAACCACTCCGTTTCACCCGACGGGACACCTCGCCCTCGCGGCCCGGGACTGGCACGCTGACGGCGGGCGGGCGTCCTCGGGGAGGGGCTGGTCATGCGACGGGGAGCAACGGGCGTACTGGGCGCGCTGGTGGGGCTCGGGCTGCTGTGCGGCTGCAGCCCGGCGCGGTTGCCGCTCGTGGCGGTCTGGACGAGCCCGGACGGCACCGCGGTGGCGAGGGTGCAGCCGTGCCCCGGGGACCACGCCTCGCAGGTGGTCCTGCACAGCTGGGACGAACGGGAGGCCGTTGACGCACCGTCCGGCGGCCCGAGGCGCGAAGGGGCCGACAGCGGCTGGGACATGTGGTCGCCGGCACACATCGGCCGCACGACGTTCCCCCTCTTCGAGCCGCCCGGCTCCTGGCAGGTGGAGGCCGACGGCACCCAGGCCCTGCTGCCGGACCGCACGTACTCGCTGTCGTTCCGCGGCCCCCGCGGCGGCGGCACCTACAACGGCCAGGTCTACTTCACCGCCGCCGACCTCGCCTCGCTGCGCCCCGGCCAGGTGTGGGCCGACGACCGCGCCATGAGCCGGACCGCCTTCGCCGAGCTGGTCTCCGACACGTGCTGATCCGTACGCGGCGCACGACGAAGCCCCTGCCGGATCTCTCCGACAGGGGCTTCGAGCTGCTGTGGACCTGAGGGGATTCGAACCCCTGACCCCCTCGATGCGAACGAGGTGCGCTACCGGACTGCGCCACAGGCCCTTGCAACGAGGAAAACTCTAGCATCCCGGCGGGGGTGCTCCGCGCCCCCGGCGCCGGTGGTCACTCGTTGGCGGCGCGGGGGCGGTCGCGGTCGGCGTGCTGGTCGAACAGAGGGGTGCGGGAGCGGTCCCGGGAGCGGCGCGGGGTGACCGGGGCGGTGGAGAACGTGGGACGCGGCGCCGGCACCTCCCACGTGTCCTCGACGGGGACGCGCTGCTGGTCGACCCACTCGGCGTGGTCGGTCTGCTCGACGAGGGCGCGCCGGTCGGCCGTGGCGGGCTCCTCGGCGGGCGGCGTGGGTTCGGCCACGTCGGGGACGTCGTGGACGGGCTCGCGCGTCGTGCGGGCCTCGCGCAGACGCTTGGCGGCGTCGGCGGCGCGGCGCTGGTCGAGCTTGACCTCGAAGCGACGGCGTTCCTGGGCGCGCAGGTAGGCGATGTAGAACGTGAGCAGCACGGCGGGCGCGGCCGGGGCCCAGAGGAAGGCGACACCGCCGACGGCGGCGACGATCATGCCCGCGGTGAAGCCCAGGAAGAGCATCGTGATGGTGCGGCGGCGGGCGACGAGCACCTTGGCCCGCGGATTGGGCTTCTTCGCGTTCACGGCGTTCGCCTGACCGCCCTGCTTCGCCGGCTTCCCCGCCTTCGCGTTCTGCCGGGACTTCGGCTTCACCTCCGTCGCGGGCACGGCAAGGGCCCGGACGTCGACCGCGGGCTCCGCCTCGGCCTCCGTTTCCGGGTCCGCCGTCTTGGCGTACCTGCGCTCCAGGGCCGCACGTCCGGACAACAGCCGGATGGCGGTGCTGAAGCGTTCCGTCGGGCGCGCTTCGTTGAGCTCGTCCTGCCTACGGAGCCACATCGGCACCAAGTAGGCAGCCCAGGCCCCGACGATGACTGCGTAGATGAGGCCGCTGCTGCTCACGCATCACACGGTAGGGGGGTTCACGACAGGGGATACGCAATTTGGCGCGGTGTGTCGCACGATCTGGCTGATACTCCGAAATTTTTTTCTGATTGCGTTCAAGTCGGAGTCCGTTCGGCGGCCTTTTTCGAACAGATATTTTATTTGTGAGCCGTGCCAGGTCGGGCCTGGTGCCAGCGGTGGAGCATTCCCTCCGGCACCTCCTCCGCCGTCAACGCGAAGACCAGGTGGTCACGCCAGGCTCCGTCGATATGCAGATAGCGGGGGCGCAGTCCTTCCTCTCGGAAGCCGAGTTTCTCCACCACCCGCCGGCTCGGCATGTTCTCCGGCCGGATGCAGACCTCGACGCGGTGCAGCCCCACCGCGCGGAAGCAGTGGTCGACGGCGAGCGCGACGGCGGTGGGCATGACCCCGCGGCCGGCGACGGCCTCGTCGACCCAGTAACCGACGTGGGCGCTGCACATGGAGCCCCAGGTGATCCCGGCGACGGTGAGCTGCCCGGCGAGCCGTCCCCGGTAATCGATGACGAACGGCATCATGCGGCCCGCGGCGGCCTCGTGGCGCAGATGGCGGACCATCTGCCGGTAGGTGGGCCGCTGGGTGAGATGACCGGGCGGGGCCGGGGGCACGGTGGCCTCCCACGGCCGCAGCCATTCGCGGTTGCGCCGGTTCACCTCACGCCACGCCCGCTGGTCGCGCATCCTTATCGGGCGGAGGAGGACGTCCCCGTCCGCCAGCTCGGCCGGCCAGGACCCGTTCAGCTCGGTCTCCCAGACGTAGGGTGGTCGCCGCCGTGGATCTGCTCGACGGCATGGACGAGGATCGGGGCCAGAACGGCCAGGCCGTCCTTGACGCCGCCGGTCGAACCGGGGAGGTTCACCACCAGGGTGCGCCCGGCGACACCGCACACGCCACGGGACAGCGCGGCCGTCGGCACCTTCTCGCGGCCCGCGGCGCGGACCGCCTCGGCGACGCCCGGGACCTCGTAGTCGAGGACGGCGCGGGTGACCTCCGGGGTGCGGTCGGTGGGCGAGATACCGGTGCCGCCGGTGGTGACCACGACGTCGTACCCCTCGGCCACGGCCTCCCGCAGCGCGCTGCCGACGGGGTCGCCGTCCGGGACGACGCGCGGGCCGTCGACGGTGAAGCCCATCTCCCGCAGGCCGGCGACGACCAGCGGGCCGCCCCGGTCCTCGTAGACCCCGGCGGCCGCGCGGTTGGACGCGGTGATCGCGAGTGCCCTCATCGGGTGCGGCTCCAGTCGCCGGACTTGCCGCCGGACTTCTCCTCGACCCGTACGTCCGTGATGACCGCGGCCTTGTCGACGGCCTTGACCATGTCGACGACCGTCAGCGCGGCGACGCTCACCGCCGTGAGGGCCTCCATCTCGACACCCGTGCGGTCGGTGGTCTTCACGGTGGCGGTGATGTCCACGGAGGAGTCGCCCACGGTGAGGTCGACCTTCACCCCGGAGACCGCCAGCGGGTGGCAGAGCGGGATGAGGTCGGGGGTGCGCTTGGCGCCCATGATCCCGGCGATGCGCGCGGTGGCGAGGGCGTCGCCCTTGGGCACGCCCTCGCCCCGCAGCAGCTCGATGACGCGCGGCGACACCAGGACCCGGCCGGTGGCACGGGCGGTGCGGGCGGTGACGTCCTTCTCCGAGACGTCGACCATACGGGCCGCCCCCGCGTCGTCGATGTGCGTCAGATGCTGCTGTTCTGTCATCGGTACGGCACTCCCACTGCTCGCCGCGTGCTCGCGTGGGCAGTAACGGTACCCGCTCAGTCGAGCAGCACGACGTCGACCTCCGAGCCCGCCGGGACCTCTGTCGTGTCCTCCGGCACCACGATCAGCGCGTTCGCGTGGGCGAGCGCCTTGACCAGGTGCGATCCGGCACCGCCCACAGGGGTGACCCGCCCGGAGGAGGGGTCGTGGCGGCCGCGCAGGAACTGCCGCCTGCCCTTGGGCGAGGAGGTCAGCTCGCCCTCGCACACGGCCCGCACGGTCGTCCGGAACACCGGCTCCACACCCATCAGGGTGCGGATCGCGGGGCGGACGAACACCTCGAACGAGACGTAGGCGCTGACCGGGTTGCCGGGCAGGGCGATCAGCGGGGTGCGCTCGGGCTCCGGCGGAGCGGCCTCCGCGTCCCCGCCGTCGTCCTCCGCCTCGGCGCGGGCACCGACGTCGATGAAGCCGAAGCCCTGCGGCTTGCCGGGCTGCATCGCCAGCTTGCGGAAGTCGATCTCCTCACCGAGGGCCTCCTTCACCACGTCGTACGCGCCGACGCTGACACCGCCGCTGGTGACCACGAGGTCCGCCCGGATCAGCTGGTCCTCGACGGTGGCCCGGAAGGTCTCGGCGTCGTCCGCGACGGCGCCCACCCGGTAGGACTGGGCGCCGGCCTCGCGGGCGGCGGCGGTGAGCATGTAGCTGTTGGAGTCGTGGATACGGCCCGGGCCCAGCTCCTCGCCGGGCGGGACCAGCTCGCTGCCGGTGGAGACCACGACCACCCGCGGCCGGGGCCGCACCCGTACCGTGGCCCGGCCGACGGCCGCGAGCAGGGCGATCTGCGGCGGGCCCAGCACCGTGCCGGCGCTCAGCGCCAGCTCGCCCGCGGCGACGTCGCTGCCGCGGGCGCGGACGTGGTCGCCCCGCCCCACGGGCCGGTAGACCCGGATTTCGCCGCCCACGGCGTCGGGGCTCCGGCTCGCGGCCGGCATCCCGACCACCGGAGCGCCGCCGGTGCCGCCGTCGGTCCACTCGACGGGGACGACGGCCTCGGCGCCGGGTGGCAGTGGGGCGCCGGTCATGATCCGGGCGGTCTGCCCGGGCCCCACGGTGGGCAGTTCGCCACTGCCGGCCGCCACGTCACCGATGACGGTGAGCACGGCCGGATGGGATGCGTCGGCGCCCTGGGTGTCGGTGGTACGGACCGCGTAGCCGTCCATCGAGCTGTTCTCGAAGGGCGGCAGCGCGACCGGCACCATGACGTCCTCGACAAGGACGCACCCCTGGGCGTCGAGGAGTTGCAGCTCGATGGGTTCCAGCGGCTTCAGTTGCCGCAGGATGTTGTCGAGGTGCTCCGAGACGGACCAGACGCGGTCAGCCGTGCCGCTGCTCAATCTTGCATCTCCTCGCTGACATACGTGCGCAGCCAGGACCGGAAGTCCGGCCCCAGGTCATCACGTTCGCATGCCAGTCGGACAATCGCACGCAGGTAGTCGCCACGGTCTCCGGTGTCGTAGCGCCGGCCGGTGAAGATGACGCCGTGCACGGGCCCGTCCGGGCCGTCCTCCTGGGCCAGTTCGCGCAGCG
This sequence comes from Streptomyces sp. PA03-3a, assembly GCF_033792735.1. Taxonomy (NCBI): domain Bacteria; kingdom Bacillati; phylum Actinomycetota; class Actinomycetes; order Kitasatosporales; family Streptomycetaceae; genus Streptomyces; species Streptomyces sp. PA03-3a. Next base: position 24,170 of record NZ_JARAVM010000029.1, on the reverse strand, counting down.
CGTCGGTCAGCTGGATCTCGCCGCCGCGGCCCGGCTGGGTCTTGCTGAGCACCGCGAAGACCGAGGGGTCCAGCACATAGCGCCCGATGACGGCGAACGCGGAGGGGGCCTCGCCCGGCGCGGGCTTCTCGACGAGGTCGGTCACACGGACCACGTCCTCCTCGGCGGTGGGGACTATGGCGGCGCAGCCGTACAGGTGGATCTGACTCGGATCCACCTCCATCAGCGCGACGACGCTGCCGCCGTGCCGCTCCTGCACCTCGATCATGCGGCCGAGCAACGGGTCCCGGGGGTCGATCAGGTCGTCGCCGAGGAGCACCGCGAAGGGCTGGTCGCCGACGTGCGGCTCGGCGCAGAGCACGGCGTGGCCGAGGCCGCGCGGGTCGCCCTGGCGGACGTAGTGCATGGTGGCGAGGTCGCTGGACTCCTGGACCCGTGCCAGGCGCGCCTCGTCGCCCTTGGCGGTGAGCGCCGACTCGAGCTCGTAGTTGCGGTCGAAGTGGTCCTCGAGCGGCCGCTTGTTCCGGCCTGTGATCATGAGGACGTCGGAGAGGTTCGCTGCGACGGCCTCCTCGACGACGTACTGGATGGCGGGCTTGTCGACCACCGGCAGCATTTCCTTGGGAGTCGCCTTCGTGGCGGGCAGGAAACGGGTGCCAAGCCCGGCGGCAGGGATGACAGCCTTGCTGATCCGGGTACGCGCGTGAGTCATGGGGCAACGATAACCGCTGTATATGAGGTGAAGATGAAGTTCCGGTTGCTTGATGACGATAGGCGGCGGTTGCACGTCAAATGAGTGACGACAACGCTAGCAAGAGGGAGTTGCGGGAACGCCTCATCCAGGTGAGACGCGGGTTGACGCCCGGCGACCGCGCGGAGGCCGAACGGGTGATCGCGCAACACGCCCTGGACCTGCCTGAATTGTCGCAGGCCCGCACGGTGGCGGCCTATGTCTCGATGGGCGGCGAGCCCGGCACCCGCGCGCTGCTCGACCTGCTGCGGGCACGCGGGGAGCGGGTGCTGCTGCCGGTCCTGCTCCCCGACAACGACCTGGACTGGGCCCTTTACGAGGGCTCCGGAGGCCTGCTGCGGGCCGCCCGCGGCCTGTACGAGCCCACCGGTCCCCGACTCGGCCCGGACGCCGTCACCCGGGCGGACGCGGTCCTGCTCCCCGGACTGGCCGTCGACGGCCGGGGACTGCGGCTGGGCCGCGGCGGGGGCTCGTACGACCGGGTCCTGGCCCGGCTGGACGCTGCGGGGGCGAGGCCGGCGCTGGTGGTGCTGCTGTACGCGCACGAGGTGCTGGAGCGGGTGCCCGACGAGCCGCACGACCGGCCGGTCGACGCGGTGGTCACCCCCGAGGGCGTGTGGCGCTTCGGCAAGGGCTGAGGACGGCCGAGGACAGCTGGACGGCTGAGGACGGCTGAGGACGGCTGAGGACGGCTGAGGGGCGGGCCCGAAGGCCCGCCCCTGTCGTCACGCGCCGCCCGCGCGGGCTACGGCGTCAGCGCGAGGGTGTCCTCCGTGGCCTTGTCGACCGACTGCCCGGTGAAGACCCACGGCAGCAGTTCGCCCTTGGCCCACTTGGTGGTCTGGTCGGTGTAGTGGGAGCTGTAGGCATGTCCGGAGGCTCCCGTCAGGTTGATCCACCGGGACTTGTCGAAGTCGTCCAGCGAGACCACCATCCGCATCGACGGCACCCAGACCACCTCGTAGCCGCCGGCCGCGTTCCAGCCGGTCGCGTTGACCGCGGCCTCGCCGCCGCCGAGCTGCCACGGACCGCGGTTGAGCAGCCAGCGGACGACGGCCGGACCACCGGTGCCCAGGGTCTGGTTGCGCAGCTCCAGCGTGTGGAGACGGCCCCAGCTCCAGGTGTCGATGTTCTTGCCGAGCTTCGCGGTCAGCTCGTAGCGGGCGTCCTTCATTGCCCGGGCCAGCAGCTCGTCGCGGGTGGTGCGGGTCCGGTCGCTGTCCTTGTCGTAGAAGGCCGAGGGGGAGTCCGTCCACCACTGGCTGTCCTGGTCGTCCAGGATGTTGCGCACGACCTCGAACCAGCGGTCGCCGCCGTCCGGCTGCGCCTGGTCGGCGGCGCGCCGGCCGCACTCGCGCACCAGCTGGGACTTGCCGTCGAGGTCGTCCACCGGGCCGGACCGGTCGGCGGCCGGGACGGTCAGGCACTGGCCCTCGGGGCGCAGCTCCTTGGGCAGCTTGTTGCCGAAGGCCAGCTTGAGGACGTTGCGCCAGACGGCGTTGAAGTAGGCGGCGGGCGCGGAGTCGGCGTCCTGGTTGTAGTCCCAGCCCTCCAGCAGCTTCTGGGCGTTGCGGACGTAGTCGTCCTTGTCGTCCTTTATGTCGATCTTCAGCAGGTACGGCACCAGGAGCTTGGCGATCTCACTGCTGTTGTCGCCCTGCATCTTCTGCATGTCGTCCATGGAGATCAGGCCGCTGTCCTTGATCTTGGACTGGATCAGGTCGTTGATCCGCTGGCTGCGCGTGCCGTAGCCCCAGTCCTGGGTGAGCAAGTAGGGGTACTTGCCCTGGTCGACCACGGCCTGGTTGGCGGTGACGATGTAGCCGCGCTCCGGGTCGCGCTCGTACGGCATCGCGGAGAAGGGGATCCACTTCTTCCACTGGTACCGCGGGTCCCATCCGGGGGCCGGGTAGGTGCCGTCGTAGCCGGCGGCGCGGACCGGGATCCGGCCGGGGGCCTGGTAGCCGATGTGGCCCTTGTCGCCCTTGTTGTCGGCGTAGATCAGGTTCTGGGACGGGACGGCGAAGTCGCGGGCGGCGGCCCGGAACTGCTCCCAGCCGGTCGCCGCGTCGAGCTCGAAGACCGCGTCCATGGTGTTGGACGGGATCAGCGCGGTCCAGCGCAGGGAGACCGCGTAGCCCTCGCCGCGGTCGGGCGCGGAGTTCGGGACCGGGGCGCGGTTGCCGACGGTGCGCAGTTCGGCGCTGCGGTCGGAGATCACCGGTCCGTTGCCGGTGCTGCGCACCGTGATCGTGCGGTCGTCGCCGCCGGCGACCTTGATGGTCTCCTTGCGGGTCTTGAAGGCCCGCTGCTTGCCGTCGTAGAGGTACGTGTCGGCGGTGACCTTCTCCAGGTAGAGGTCGGTCACGTCGGCACCGAGGTTGGTCATGCCCCAGGCGATCGACCGGTTGTGTCCGATGATCACGCCCGGCATGCCGGAGAAGGTGTAGCCGGCCACGTCGAAGGGGCAGGCCTCGCCGACGCTGTTGCAGTGCAGGCCCATCTGGTACCAGAGCGAGGGCATCTGCGGGGCAAGGTGCGGGTCGTTGGCCAGCAGCGGCTTGCCGGTGGTGGTGTGGCGACCGTCGACCACCCAGGAGTTGGATCCGATGCCGTTGCCGTTGGGGCCGAGCAGCGCGGGGATCTGGTCGAGGGTGTCGGAGAGCGAGGCGAGCTGGGACTGGACGTTCTGGGTCGCGTCGGAGGTCGAGGCGGCGTCGGTACCCGTACCGGTTTCCGTGCCCGTACCGGTGCCATCGCCGGTGCCCGTTCCGTCGCCGGTGCCGGTGCCGTCGCCGGTGCCCGATCCGTCGCCGGGGTTCGCGCCCGCTTCCGTGGTCGTTCCGGCAGGTTCGTACTCGCCGGTGAGGTCGTCGACCTTGCCGGCCTCGACGATCGGCTTGTTCCGGTCGTACGGGTAGGCGGGGTAGAGCTGCTTGATCTGCGCGGGGGTCAGGCGGCTCGACAGCAGCGAGCGGTCGATCTCGTCCTGCATGTTGCCGCGCAGGTCCCAGGCCATCGCCTTGAGCCACGCGACCGAGTCGACCGGGGTCCACTTCTCCGGCACGTAGTCGTTGCTGAACTTCAGCGCCGCGTACTCGACGGACAGGTCGGCGCCGGAGTGGCCGTCCAAGTAGGCGTTGACTCCGTCGGAGTAGGCCTCGAGGTACTTCTTGGTGTCGGCCGACAGCTTGGTGTCGTACTCCTGCTGCGCGACCCGGCGCCAGCCGAGGGTGCGCAGGAAGGCGTCGGTCTCGACCTGGCCGCTGCCGAACATCTCCGACAGCCGGCCGGCGGTCAGGTGGCGGCGCACGTCCATCTCGTAGAAACGGTCCTGCGCCTGGACGTAGCCCTGGGCGCGGAACAGGTCCTCGGCGGTGTCGGCGTAGATCTGCGGGATCCCGTTGCCGTCGCGCTTCACTTGGACGGCGCCGGTCAGGCCCTTGAGCTGCAGGGTTCCGGTGGTCTGCGGGAGGGAGGCGCGGACGGTGGCGACGCTCCAGTACGACCCGTAGACGATGCCCGCCACGAGCACGAGCACGACCCCGATCACGATGAGGCGCGTGCGGCGGGACTTCTTCTTGGCGGGCATCGATGTCCTTCGAAAGGCAGGGTGGACCGATTGCTAGGGGCCACCTTAGGCGTACCGACCCGTAGCTCCCCACGCGGTGTCCTGACCTGTGGACGGAGATCGCCACAACCCCAAGCACAGGTAAAATGTTAGGTAAGGCAATGAACTTCGTTGAAAGGACCGGCTCCTGACTGTCGACCGCCTCAATGAACTCCTGCTGGTGTGCGCCCTCGTGCTGCTCATAGCGGTGATCGCCGTGCGCCTCTCCTCGCGCAGCGGCCTCCCCAGCCTGCTCCTCTACCTGGGCATTGGGGTCGCGATAGGACAGGACGGACTGGGAGTCGCCTTCGACAATGCCGAATTGACCCAGGTGTTGGGATATGCCGCACTTGTGGTGATTCTCGCCGAGGGTGGTCTCGGCACCCAGTGGCGGGAGATCAAACCGGCGGTCCCGGCGGCGGCGGTCCTCGCGACCCTCGGCATCGCGGTCAGCGTCGGCATCACGGCGTCGGCGGGGCACTACCTCGTCGGGTTGGACTGGCGGCAGGCGCTCCTCATCGGCGCGGTCGTCTCGTCCACCGACGCGGCGGCCGTCTTCTCGGTGCTGCGCAGGGTGCCGCTGCCGAGCCGGGTGACCGGTGTGCTCGAAGCGGAGTCCGGGTTCAACGACGCCCCGGTGGTCATCCTGGTCGTCGCCTTCTCCGAGCACTGGCCGGTGCACAACTGGGGCGTGCTGCTGGGCGAGATCGCCCTGGAGCTGGCCATCGGCGCCGCGGTCGGCCTGGCCGTCGGCATGCTCGGCGCGTTCGCGATGCGCCATGTCGCGCTGCCCGCCTCGGGCCTCTACCCGATCGCGGTCCTGGCGATCGCCGTCCTCGCCTACGCGGGCGGGGCGCTCGCGCACGGTTCGGGCTTCCTCGCCGTGTACGTCGCCTCCGTCGTACTGGGCAACGCCAAGCTCCCCCACCGCCCGGCCACCCGGGGCTTCGCCGAAGGGCTGGCCTGGCTGGCGCAGATCGGCCTGTTCGTACTGCTGGGGCTGCTGGTGACCCCGCACGAACTCGGCGACGACATCGTGCCGGCGCTCGTGGTCGGCCTGGTCCTGACGGTGGTGGCGCGGCCCCTGTCGGTGACGGCGAGCCTGCTGCCGTTCCGGACGCCGTTCCGCGACCAGGTGCTGCTGTCCTGGGCAGGGCTGCGCGGGGCGGTGCCCATCGTCCTCGCCACGATCCCGATGGTGGCGGGCGTCCGGCAGAGCGAGCGCATCTTCAACATCGTCTTCGTCCTGGTGATCGTCTACACGCTCGTGCAGGGCCCGACGCTGCCCTGGGTGGCCCGCAGACTCCGCCTCGGGGACCCGGGGGCCGCGGAGGACCTGGGGATCGAGTCGGCGCCCCTGGAGCGGCTGCGGGGGCACCTGCTGTCGATGCGGATCCCGCCGCACTCGCGCATGCACGGCGTGGAGGTCGGCGAACTGCGGCTGCCACCGGGTGCGGCCGTCACCCTGGTCGTCCGCGAGGGCAAGAGCTTCGTCCCGCTGCCGACGACGGTGCTGCGGCACGGTGACGAACTTCTCGTCGTCGCCACCGACCCGGTGCGGGACAAGGCGGAGGCGCGGCTGCGGGCGGTGGGACGCGGCGGCAAGCTGGCCGGATGGCTGGAATCGGGCGGTGGGGCCGGCCGTTAACATGGCTGTCGACAGTCACCACCAACTCTGTCTGATGCAGAGCTGGCGCGACCGCCCGGCGGCCGGACAGATCCGGTATCTACCTCGGTCATGCGCGAGAGGACAGCTCTCGGCGCACAGGAACGCGACCAGGCGTCCAGGGTGCGCTACCAGGCGGCGGAAAGGCCCGGCCGTGGGATCCACGGTCACTCGTACGTCCCGCTCGTCCCGAGCATCCCGTTCGTCCCGCTCGTCCCTCCCTTCGGGCTCCTCCCGCCGTTCCCGCGGCGCGGGGCGCCCGGGATACGGGCAACTGCTGCGCACGCCCGGTGCGTGGGCCTTCCTGCTGCCCGGGTTCGCCGCGCGCCAGCCCTTCGCGATGCTGACCATCGGCATCGTGCTGCTGGTGCAGCACACCACCGGCTCCTACGGCACCGCCGGTGCCGTCTCGGCCGTCACCGGCGTCTCCATGGCGCTGTTCGCCCCGCAGAGCGGCAAGCTCTCCGACCGCTTCGGCCAGGGCGCCGTGCTGCTGCCCGGGGTGATCGTCCACTCGGCGTCCGGGACGCTGCTCGCCGTGCTCGCACTGGCGCACGCGCCGCTGTGGGCGCTGCTGGCGGTGGCGGTGCCCACCGGCGCCTCGGTGCCGCAGATCGGGCCCATGGTGCGGGCCCGCTGGGCGGCCACCCTGCCGGCCGGGTCGCCGCTGCTGCAGACGGCGGCGGCCTTCGAGTCGGTCACCGACGAGTTCACCTTCGTCATCGGGCCGGTGCTGGCCACGGCGCTGGCCACCGGGGTGTACCCGGCGGCCGGGCTGCTGTCCGAGGCCGTGCTGACGCTGGCCGGCGGCCTGCTCTTCGCCGCCCAGCGGCGGACCGCCCCCGCCCCGGCCCGGACCGTCCCGGGAGGCCGGGAACGCCGGGCCTCGGCGCTGACCGTGCCGGGCGTACGGGTGCTGGCCGTGGCGTTCCTCGGCATCGGCGCCGTCTTCGGCGGCATGCAGGTCTCCATGACGGCCTTCACGGAGGAGATCGGGCGGCCCGGCATCAACGGCCTGCTCTACGGGACCTTCGCTGCCGGCAACATGCTCGCGGGGCTCGCATGCGGCGCCGTCGCCTGGAGGTCCGGGCCCAAGCGGCGCATGCTCGTCGGCTACACGGCGCTGACCCTGGCCACCTCGATGCTGTGGGCGGCGCACGCCGTGCCGCTGCTGGGCGGGCTCGGGCTGCTGGTCGGGCTCACCATCGCCCCGGCCCTGATCACCGGCTACACCCTGGTCGAGTCGCTGGTGCCCGCGGGGGTCCGCACGGAGGCGTTCACCTGGCTGACCGGCGCGGTGGCGCTGGGCCAGGCGGCGGCCGCCACCGCCGCCGGACGGCTGGCCGACGGGATCGGGGCGAGTGCCGGGTTCACCGTGCCGCTGGTGGGCACCGCGCTGGCCCTCGTCACGCTGGCGGCACTGCGCGAACGGCTCGCGCCGCGACCGTCCGAAGTGGTCGCGGCACGCGGTGACGGAACCGGCCGCGGCAGTGGCATCGGTCACCGAGAGCCGGTCGCGGTGGACTGACGACGCGGAATGCTGCACTATTGACCGTCGTTAGCACTCAATGAGTCAGAGTGCCAGGAGGAGCAAGTGCCGACGTACCAGTACCAGTGCACCGCCTGCGGCGAGGGCCTCGAGGCGGTGCAGAAGTTCACCGACGACCCGCTGACCGAGTGCCCGGCGTGCAACGGCCGGCTCCGCAAGGTCTTCTCCGCGGTCGGCGTCGTCTTCAAGGGATCCGGTTTCTACCGGACGGACAGCCGCGGCTCGTCGTCCAGCAGCACCCCGGCCGCCAAGAGCGGCGGCTCGGAGTCGAAGTCCTCTTCCGACTCCAAGAGCAGCAGCTCGGCCGGCTCCTCCAGCGGTTCCACCAGCGGCAGCGGCAGCGCGGCGAGCACCTCGGCCGCCTGAGCGGAGCCCACGGCACCATCGCCTGGTGAAAGGCCCCCGTCGCGGCCGACGGGGGCCTTCGGCATGCCCGCGGGACCCGTTTCGTGCTGCAGCGCCGAGGCCTCCGGTCGCAGACTGGAGACATGCTGAGTGGTTGGGTCGTCGACCGGCCCGGGCCCATGATCACGGAGCCGCTGGTACGGGTCGGGCGCCCCAAGCCGGTGCCCGGACCCCATGAGCTGCTGCTGCGTGTGGAGGCGTGCGGCGTCTGCCGTACCGACCTGCACCTGGCGGAGGGTGATCTGCCGCCGCACCGGCGCGAGACCGTCCCCGGGCACGAGGTGGTCGGGCGGGTCATCGGCACCGGCGAGCTCGCCGGCCGCTTCGCCGAGGGCGACCGGGTGGGCGTCGCCTGGCTCCGCGGCACCTGCGGGAGCTGCGCCTACTGCCTGACCGGCCGCGAGAACCTGTGCCCGTACTCGCTCTACACCGGCTGGGACGCAGACGGCGGCTTCGCCGACTTCACCTCCGTACCCGAGGACTACGCCTACGCGCTGCCCGAGGACGCCGACGGCCGCGACGCCGTACGCCTGGCGCCCCTGCTGTGCGCGGGCATCATCGGCTACCGCGCGCTGCGCCGCAGCGACCTGCCGGCGGGCGGCCGGCTGGGCATCTACGGCTTCGGCGCCTCCGCGCACATCGCCGCCCAGGTCGCGCTGGCCGAGGGCGCCACCGTGCATGTGCTGACCCGGTCGGAGCGGGCGCGGGAACTCGCGCTGGAGCTCGGCGCCGCCTCCGCGGGGGCGGCGGCGGAGCGGCCGCCGGAGCCGCTGGACGCGGCCATCCTCTTCGCGCCGGTCGGCGACCTGGTGCCACCGGCGCTGGAGGCCCTGGACCGGGGCGGGACGCTGGCGATCGCGGGCATCCACCTCACCGACATCCCGGCACTGAACTACCAGCGGCATCTGTTCCAGGAGCGCAATCTGCGCAGCGTCACCTCCAACACACGACAGGACGGACGGGAGTTCCTGGCCCTGGCCGCCAGGATCGGGATCCGGGTGACCGCCACCCCCTATGCCCTCGACCACGCGGACCGGGCGTTGTCCGACCTGGCCGCCGACCGCGTCAACGGTGCGGCGGTGCTGGTGCCGGACTGAGTGGTGGGCCGGTGGGGACGGGGTGGGGAGGGGACCGGGTGGGGTGGACGGGTGGGGGGACGGAGGGGAGCGGAGCGACAGCGACAAGGAGGCACCGCCATGGACACCAGCCACGGACCGGTCGTGGTCGGCACGGACGGCTCGCTCCACGCCACCGCCGCGGTGATGTGGGCCGCCGGTGAGGCCGTGCTGCGTGATCGCCCGCTGCACATCCTGCACGCGACCGGCCTCGATACCCGTTCCGGCAGGAACCTGTCTCCCGAGACCGCACAGCTGGTCCTCGACAGCGGCCGCGCGTTGCTGGACGAAGCGGCGGCATCGGCGACCGCCCGCTACCCGGACCTGGCGGTCTCGACCTCGCTCGGCAAGGGCAAACCGGCCGACACCCTGCTGGAACAGTCCGGCTCCAAGAGCCTGACCGTCGTCGGCTGCCGTGGACGCGGTGGCTTCCACGCGCTGCTGCTGGGCTCGGTCGGGCTTCGCGTGGCCTCCCATGCGCACGGACCCGTGGTCGTCGTGCGGGGCAGCGAGCAGCCGTCCACCGGTGTCGTCCTGGTCGGTATCCGGGACGAGACCGATCTGGCCACCGTGCGCTTCGCCGCCGACGAGGCCCGCCTGCGGAAGGCCACCTTGCGGCTCCTCACCGCGTGGAGCCTGCTCGGGGCGGTGGGCGAGATGGTGCCCGGGCTGGACGACGCCACGTCGGTCGGCGACCGGGAGGCGGCCACGGAGCAGAACGTCGCCGACACGATCCGCGAGGAGTACCCGGACCTGACCGTGACCGTGGACCTGGTCAAGGCCTCCTCCGCCAGCGGCGCCCTGGTGGATGCCTCGGCCCATGCCGATCTGCTCGTCGCGGGTGCCCGGCGGCACCAGCGCGGCGGTGGCCGGCTGGCCCATGTGACCCATGCCGTGCTCCACCACGCCCACTGCCCCGTGGCGGTCTTCCACCACGTCTGAACGTCTGTGCCTGTGCCCGACCGAGCGCTCCCGACGGGCCCCCTCGACGGGCCTCGGCAGCTTCGGCGCCACCGCCTATACGGTGCGTATGAGACTGCCGGTGACATGGGTGGGGACGATGCGTATCCACAGATCGTCCTCACCCCCGGACCACGGGCCAGGGTGGGTCTCCAGAGCGCGAGTGTCCTCGGGATCGACGACGTGTTCGGCAACCCCGAGGACGAGCACGCTCCATCCCCCACTGAGGCAGGCGTCGAGCTGGTCGACCTCGAAGGCGATCTCGCTGCCCTTGGCGAGGGACGGAGGCGCGTCCGGGGCCGTGCGGTAGACGATGGCCCCGTCCACGACCGCGTAGTTCACCGGGACGACCGCGGGGTGGCCGCCGCCGGTGGTGAGCGCGATCCTGCCGACGTCATGGCCGGACAGCCGGGTCCAGCACTCCTGAGAGGGCATCTCCTCCATCACCGGCGGACCGACGGTCTCCGTCTCCCCCGGCAGGTGCTCGGCGTCACCGCCCAGCAGATGGCTGGCGGTGGTCCGCAATGCGCCCGCGAGCCGGAGCAGGGCATTGGTCCCGATGGTGTGGTGACACTGCTCCTCCACGTACCGCACATAGCTTGGCGTCATGCCGGCCTTGGCAGCCACCTCCTCGCGGCTGAGCCCCAGTTGCTCCCGCCGCTGTGCGACGCGACGGCTGACGTCCCCCGGATGGGCTCTCGACCTTTCGGACGGGCCGTCGCGCAATGAGTGCCTGGGCACGTCGACCACCTCCCGCTCTCGGGCTCGGACGCTTCTGTTCGTTACCAGCAAGCACACCACCGCGAGCGCCGAGCCGCCAGACCCTTCCGGCTCATCACCTCGAACGGGTGACCGAGTTATCCACAACCGGTCAGTACTCCACAGGGCCGCCGAGGTGCCTCGACGCGATGCGTCATGGTGGTCCTGCCAGGCCGGATGCGCCGGTGGGCGAAAGGCCCGATGACGGGGGTGGTCGAGATGGTGGACAGCGGTGGAGCCAGGCTGTGGACGGACGGTGGCGGCGTTTCGGTCCCACCGGCGGGTGCGGGGACGGGAGCGCCCGCCCCGTGCGCGGTCCCGGTGTTCGCGCCGATCAGGGCGGGCGGCGGGCGCCACCGGTTGCGCCGGGCGCTGCGCAGGCGGAGGCGGATGATGGCCACGGGCCTGGCGATGACGGCGGCCGCGCTGGCCGCCGCGGCGCCCCGTACGGATCCGCAGTCCGGACGGCCGGAGCGGGAAGGATCCGCTCCCACCGCCGCTGCCGGCCGGGACATGGTGCGGGCGCCGGTGCGCATCGCGGACGCGGCGGCGGCCGGGCTGGTGCGGCCCGGCGACCGGGTGGACATCCTCGCCGCGGCGCGCGTGGTGGCCCGCGGGGCGCCCGTGGTGGCGGTGCCCTCCCCCGCCTCCGGGGGCCAGGGCGTCCCGCCGGCCGGCATGGACGGGATCGGGAGTAGGAGCCGGGGCGGGGGCGGCTTCGGCGGCGGGATCGGAGACGGCGCGCTGATCGTGCTGTCGGTCCCGCCCGGGACGGCGGCCGCGCTGTCCGGCGCCGCGGCAACCTCGCCCCTGGCGGTGGCGCTGCGCTAGCCGCGCGCCGTGAGAAAGGCAACCGGCGGGGAGGGCCGCGGCGCGCACCCCCTACTCTCGGAGGCCGAACCGCTCAACCACCTCCGTCACGGCCGGCTTTCACGCCGGCAGTGCCCGGCGGACACCACCCACCCCACGGGTCCCCCGGGCCGAACTGCACGGTCGTTCTTCGAAAGGAAATCGTCCCTTGAAGGGCTTCAAAGCCTTCCTACTGCGTGGCAACGTCGTCGAGCTCGCTGTGGCGGTCGTCGTCGGCGCCGCGTTCAGCAAGATCGTCGACGCGTTCGTGAAGGGCCTCATCAATCCGGTGATCGGTGCCATCGGCACCAAGAACCTCGACGGTTACACCCTCTGCATCGAGCCGCCCTGCACCGTCGTCAACGGCGAGCTCAAGCAGGGTGTGGGCCTCCTGTGGGGCGCGGTCGCCGGCGCGGCGCTGACGTTCCTCATCACGGCCGCGGTCGTGTACTTCCTGCTGATCCTGCCGATGAACAAGCTCAACGACCGGCGCAAGGCGGGCAAGGAGGACGCGGTGACCGGGCCGACGGAGCTGGAGCTGCTGACCGAGATACGCGATCTGCTCGCGCGCCAGCAGCAGGGCCACGGCGGCGCACCGAGCGTCCCCTCCCCCTACGGCCACGGCGGCACCAACCGGACGCATCAATAGCGGCGTCCGCCTCAGATGTGGTGCGGGGGCTTCTCGTCGAGGAAGCGCGCGAGATCTCCCGCACCACCCTGGCCGGGGCGCTCGCCCCAGCCGGTGTCGGTGTCGTCGGACGACTGGCGGTCCAGCGGGTCGTCGAAGACCAGCGCCGCCGGCTCGCGCGGCGCTCGTGGGGCGGGGGCCGCTGCGGGCCCGGTAGTGGGGTCGGGGGTGCTGCTCATGCCGTCCAGGGTACGGGGCGGTCCGCCGCGCCCGGCCACGACGAGGGCCCGGCCGCACGTACGCGGGCGACGCGCGACCGGGCCGGCCCGGGAAGAGGGTCGAGCCCCGGCACAGGGGGGTGGCACCGGGGCTCGAGTCTGTGGGTGGTGGCGCGGGCGCCGGCAAGGGCTCCCGCTCGGGGTCAGGCCGCCTCGATGGACAGCCCTGTCGCACGCGCCATGCGCTTGAGGTCCGCAAGCGCGTGCTTCTCGATCTGCCGGATCCGCTCACGCGTCAGCCCGTGCTGCTTGCCGACCTCCGTCAGCGTGCGCTCGCGGCCGTCCACGATCCCGTACCGCGCCCGGATGATGGACGCCGTCCGGTCGTCGAGCCGGTCGATCAGATCCTCCAGTTCCTCACGCCGCAGCATGACGAGCACGGAGTCCTCCGGCGAGGCCGCCGAGGTGTCCTCGACCAGATCGCCGAACTGGGTCTCGCCCTCGTCGTCCACCGACATGTTCAGGCTCACCGGGTCGCGTGCCCAGTCGAGTACGTCGGAGATCCGTTCCGGGGTGGAGCCGAGCTCCGCGGCGATCTCCGCGGGCTCCGGGTCACGCCCGTGCTCGCGGTTGAACTCGCGCTGCACCCTGCGCACCCGCCCCAGCTCCTCCACCAGGTGGACGGGGAGCCGGATGGTGCGCGACTGGTCCGCGATGGACCGGGTGATCGCCTGACGGATCCACCACGTCGCGTACGTGGAGAACTTGAAGCCCTTGCTGTAGTCGAACTTCTCGACGGCGCGTACCAGGCCTGCGTTGCCCTCCTGGATCAGGTCGAGCAGCGGCAGGCCGCTGCGCGGATAACGTCGCGCGACGGCGACGACCAGGCGCAGGTTGGAACGGATGAAGACGTCCTTGGCCCGCGCACCCGCGGCGGCTATCGCTTCCAGTTCCTCTCGGTCGGCGTCCGCTCCCTGACCCAGCTCCTCGCCCGCGAGGAGCTGCTCGGCGTAGACACCGGCCTCGATCGCCCTGGAAAGCTCGACTTCCTGCGCGGCGTCCAGCAGCGGCGTACGCGCGATCTCGTCGAGGTACATGCCGACCAGGTCGCGGTCGGCCATCTCGCCGTGGCCTGCGCGAGCGCTGCTCTTCCCGCCTGCGGTGCTGCGGGCGACGGCACGGGTTGCCATGCGTGCTCCCTTGCGAAGGTTCGGTCGGGTGTCGGATCGAATGAGCTGCCCTCCAGCAGCTTCACGCGTGCCTTTCGGCTGCCCACTCGAAAAGAGATAACGACTGGAATCCGGACACAATTCCCAGGCACAGCCCCGTTTTTTACGATCTTGCAGTACCCTGTCCGGCCACAGCCGGAGGTGGATCATTGTCCGAGCCCGTCGAAGTGCAGGTCAGACCGGGTGGCGAGGAGGACCTGAAGGCCCTCACCGACCTGTACAACCACTACGTCCGTGAGACGCCGATCACGTTCGACCTGGAGCCGTTGTCACTGGAACAGCGCCGCCCTTGGCTGCTCTCCCACCCGGAAGACGGACCGCACCGCCTTTTGGTTGCCCACGGGACGAAACCCGACGGCACGCCGGGCCTGCTCGGATACGCCACGAGCAGCCCATTCCGCCCGAAGGCCGCGTACTCCACCTCCGTGGAGACCTCCGTCTACTGCGCCCCGGAGGCCGGCGGCCGCGGCGTCGGCACCCTTCTCTACGCGGCGCTCTTCGAGGCCCTGAGGGGCGAGGACGTGCACCGCGCCTACGCGGGCATCGCACAGCCCAACGAGGCGTCCGTCCGGCTGCACGCCCGCTTCGGCTTCCGCCCGCTGGGCGTCTACCGCGAGGTCGGCCGGAAGTTCGGCCGCTACTGGGACGTCGCCTGGTACGAGAAGGACCTGGGCTGAGCCGGCCCGGTCAGCGCAGCCAGGGCAGGTCGCCCACCACGCCGTTCTCCGGCTGAAGCCCCCCTGCGATGACCCGGCAGATCTCGCCGAGCTGACGCACCTGCTCCTCCGACAGCCGGTCGAAGATCGCCCCGCGCACCGCCTCCACATGGCCGGGAGCGGCCGCGGCGAGCGCCGCGAAACCCTCGTCGGTGAGGACCGCGAGCTGCCCGCGCCGGTCGGAGGGGCAGTTCTCACGGCGGACCCACCCGTTCTCCTCCAGGCGGGAGATGGCGTGGGAGAGCCTGCTGCGCGTAATCTTCGAGCGTTCCGCCAGCTCCGTCATGCGCATCCGGCGGTCGGGGGTCTCCGAGAGCCACACCAGCAGCGAGTAGTACGCGTGCGGCATCCGCGCGTCGCGCTGGAGCTGCCGGTCGAGTGCGTCCGAGACCAACTGGGTGGACGCCATGTAAGCGCGCCAGGCGCGCTGCTCGTCCTCGCTCAGCCAGCGGGGCTCGGGAGCTCTCGTGGTCATGGTCCCACTCTACGGATTCAACCTTGAACTTTCAAGCAATTACGGATACCTTCCCCCCTGCTGGCTTGAAACTTCAAGAAACCCAGGCGAGGCATCCGTATGACGAACGGCCCGACCGCCCCGACCGCCGCGGACGCAGCCCCCGCCCCGCCGCGCGCGGCCATTCGCACCCGGGTCCGGATCCCGCTGCGCTTCCCCGACGGCTGGGCCACCCCGGCCGACGTCTTCACCTTCACGGGCCTCGCCGACGGCAAGGAGCACATCGCGCTCGGCCTCGGCGCCCACGAGGGCGCGACGTCGCCGCTGGTCCGCCCGCACTCCGAGTGCCTCACGGGCGACGTCTTCGGCTCCGCGCGCTGCGACTGCGGTCCCCAACTGCGCGAGGCCGTACAGCGCATCGCCGAGACCGGCGGCTATCTGCTCTACCTCCGCCAGGAGGGCCGGGGCATCGGCCTGTACGCCAAGCTCGACGCGTACGCCCTCCAGGACGAGGGCCTGGACACCTTCGCCGCCAACCGCGCCCTCGGCCGCCTCGACGACGAACGCGACTACACCGCCGCCGCCCAGATGCTCGGCGCCCTCGGCGTCGACGCGATCCGCCTGCTCAGCAACAACCCCGACAAGGCGGAACAGCTGACCGCGCTCGGCGTCACGGTCACCGAGCGGGTGCCGACCGGGGTGCACCTGTCCGAGGACAACGTGCGCTACCTGCGCGCCAAGGCCGAGCACACCCACCACACCCTCGACCTCCCGGCCTGAGGAGGCCCACCATGCGCATGCCCGCCCTCTACCTCTCGCACGGCGCCCCGCCGCTCGCCGACGACCCCGTGTGGCCGGGCGAACTGGCCGCCTGGTCCGCCGGTCTCCCGCGCCCCACGGCGATCCTCATGATCTCCGCGCACTGGGAGGAGGCCCCGCTCGCGCTCGGCGCCACCACCACCGTCCCGCTCGTGTACGACTTCTGGGGCTTCCCCCGCCACTACTACGAGGTGCGGTACGCGGCCCCGGGCGCGCCCGCCCTGGCCGAATCCGTTCGCAAGCTGCTGCGCGCCGCGGGAACCCCCGTCCAGGACATCCCGGACCGGGGCCTGGACCACGGGGCGTACGTCCCACTCGTGGAGATGTACCCGGACGCCGACATCCCCGTGCTGCAGGTCTCGATGCCCACGCTCGACCCGCAGAAGCTCATGGACATCGGACGCAGGCTCGCCCCGCTGCGCGACGAGGGCGTGCTGATCGTCGGCAGCGGCTTCTTCAC
This sequence comes from Streptomyces sp. PA03-3a, assembly GCF_033792735.1. Taxonomy (NCBI): domain Bacteria; kingdom Bacillati; phylum Actinomycetota; class Actinomycetes; order Kitasatosporales; family Streptomycetaceae; genus Streptomyces; species Streptomyces sp. PA03-3a. The sequence goes on along the minus strand of NZ_JARAVM010000029.1, from coordinate 7,982 downwards.
GCACAACCTCGCCGCGCTGCGCCACGCCGGCGGGGTGCCGGGCTGGTCGGCGGAGTTCGACGACTGGGGGCACCGCGCGCTCGAGGCGCACGACGTGGACGCCCTGCTGGACTTCGAGCACAAGTCCCCCGCCGGGCGGCTCGCCCACCCGCGGACCGAGCACTTCGCCCCGCTCTTCGTCACCATGGGCGCCGCGGAGGACGACCTCGGCGACCAGCGCAGCGCCATCGACGGCTTCTGGATGGGTCTGGCCAAGCGGTCCGTGCAGTTCGGCCGGTAGGCTGCGCAACGCAACGGGAAGGGCCCCGCTTCCTCTCATGAAGCGGGGCCCTTCGCCGTGCTCGCCGTCCGGCGTGCCGTCGTCGTCGACGCGTCCGTCAGTGGGCGATCACCGGGACGGCGACGTCCTCCGCGCCCTCGGCGTCCTTGTTGCCGGACGCCGCGACCACGCCGCCGCCACCACCGGTGTTGACGAAGGTGAAGGCGATGAGCGCGGAGAGGGCCAGGATGCCGACCGCCCACCAGATCGCGGTGGAGTAGCCGTGCACGGCCGCGGCGTTGATGAAGCCCTGCTTGCCGAGCGTGCGGGCCTCGGCCGCGTGCGCGGCGACCCACGAGGTGGTCGCGCTGGCCGCGATCGTGTTCAGCAGCGCCGTACCGATGGCACCGCCGACCTGCTGCGAGGTGTTGACCATGGCGGAGGCGACACCCGCGTCACGCGGCTCGACACCGTGCGTGGCCAGGCTCATGGCCGGCATGAAGGCCGTACCCATGCCGAGGCCGAGCAGGATCTCCGCCGGCAGGATCAGGCCCGCGTACGAGCTGTCGACGGACAGCTGCGTCAGCAGCAGCATGCCCAGGCCCGCCACCAGGAAGCCCGGGGCCATCAGCAGGCGCGGACGGACGCGGGTCATCAGGCGCGCGCCGATCTGCGTCGAGCCGGTGATCATGCCCGCGATCATCGGGAGGAAGGCGAAGCCGGTCTTCAGCGCGGAGTAGCCCTGGACGACCTGCAGGTAGTAGGTGAGGAAGAGGAACAGGCCGAACATCGCGATGATGGCCAGACCCAGCGAGAGGTAGACACCACCGCGGTTGCGGTCGGTCACCACGCGCAGCGGCAGCAGCGGGGCCTTTACACGGGCCTCGACGACCACGAACGCGATGAGCAGCACGGCCGAGGCCACGAACAGGCCGATCGTGGTGCTCTCGCTCCAGCCGTGGGTCTCGGCGCGGGTGAAGCCGTAGACCAGGGAGACCAGGCCCGTGGTGGCGAGCACGACACCGGGGATGTCCAGGCCGCTGCTGTTGCGGCTGCCGGCCGGCTCCTGGACGAAGCGCAGGGCACCGAACACGGCGACGGCGGCGAAGGGGATGTTGACGAAGAAGGTCCAGCGCCAGTCCAGGTACTCGGTGAGCACACCGCCGAGGATCAGACCGACGGCACCGCCACCACCGGCGATGGCGCCGTAGATGCCGAACGCCTTGGCGCGCTCCTTGGCCTCGGTGAACATCACCGCGAGGAGCGACAGCGCGGCCGGCGCGAGCAGCGCGCCGAAGGCACCCTGCAGCGCGCGGGCACCGAAGAGAACCCCTTCGTTGGCCGCGGCGCCGCCGATCGCGGAGGCGGCGGCGAAGCCGATCAGGCCGGTGACGAAGGTGCGGCGGCGGCCCCACAGGTCGGCGATGCGTCCGCCGAAGAGCAGCAGGCCACCGAAGACGAGCGCGTAGGCCGTGATGACCCACTGCTTGTTGGCGTCCGAGATGCCCAGGTCGGTCTGGGCGGAGGGCAGGGCGATGTTCACGATGGTGCCGTCGAGGACGACCATCAGCTGGGCTATCGCGATGAAGGCCAGCGCCTTCCAGCGCTGGGCGTGTGCCAGATCAGGCATGGGTGAACTCACTAACGGTACGAAGAGATGACGACATTGAAGACGAAGAGGACAGACGGTGCGTAACAGAAATGTTGTGGGCGAGTGAATTACGCGAGGGGGCCCGTTCGGCAGGCGGAGTTCAGCGACATTGCCGAAGGTCCTCGAAAGTGGCGGAGTCACCCGGGAGTTCGGAGCGCGCCGGCGCCTGCAGGCCGTCCACGAACAGCTGCAGATGACGGCGGATGAAGCGCTCCATGCTGCCGCAGTGCTTACCGGGCAGCGGCCGCGTCAGCTGGCTGACGGCCACCATCACGTCGCCGACGTCGATGTCGGTACGGAGCCGCCCGGACCGCCTGCCGGCGGCCATCAGCTCCTCGATCGCGCGCTCCAAGCGTACGCGGCCCTCCTCGAGCCGCGGATCCCCCTTGCCGAATCCGGTGGAGAGCATCGGACACAGCGCGCCCACACGCTCGTCGGCCGCCTCGTGCACGAAGCGGCGCAGCGCGTCGAAGGCGTCCGGCTCCTGCGCCAGCGCCTCCTCGGCCCGCTGGGTGATCCGGTCCATCACCGACAGGGCCACCTGGAGCGAGAGCTCCTGGCGGTCGGCGAAGTGCCGGTAGACGGTGGCGTTGCCCACGCCGGCCCGCTTGGCGATCTCGTCGAGCGGGGCGTCGGTGCCGTACTCCAGGAGCGCCTCGCGGGCGGCGACGATGATCCGCTCGCGGTTGCGCGTGGCGTCCGCGCGGAGCTTCACTGCGGCCGCTACTGCCATGGCGGGCACTCCTTTCTGTCCTTCGGTGGCGCTCGGTTCCGGGGAGCGAGTCCCCGTTTGTGCGACGTAGGTGTAAACGGGGAGCCGTTCCCCGGATATTTCGGCGTCGCTTGTGAGCTGAGTCACAGGCAACGGGGGTGGACGCGGGGCCGCTTGGCAGCACCCGCCCCGCCGGCCCCGCACGCACGGGAAGGGCCCCGGACGCTACCGCGCGCCCGGGGCCTTCCGCACTTTCCGATACCTGCTCCGCTTACTCCACGACGAGCTCGACCGGGATGTTGCCCCGGGTCGCCTTGGAGTAGGGGCAGACCTGGTGGGCCTGCTCAATCAGCGCACGGCCGGCCTCGTTCTCAAGCTCCGACGGCAGCTCGGCGCGGAGCACGACCGCCAGGCCGAAGCTCGTGTCGTCCTTGCCGATGGTCACCTCGGCGGTCACGGAGATCTCGCTGGTGTCCACCTTCGCCTGCCGCCCGACCAGGGCGAGGGCGCTGGCGAAACACGCGGCGTAGCCGGCCGCGAAGAGCTGCTCGGGGTTGGTGCCCTGACCGTTGCCACCGAGCGCCGGCGGCATGGCGAGCGCCAGGTCGAGCTGTCCGTCGGAGCTGACGGCACGCCCGTCACGGCCGTTGGCGGTGGCGACGGCGGTGTACAGCGGGTCCATGAGACATCCTCTTTCGATCGGTTGCGATCCCGTTGACGACAAGTAGAGCACACAACCGAGTTGTGCACAACTAAAACGTGGACGGCCGAGCTACCCTGTAGCCATGACCGCCACCGCGCCCGCCCGTGCCGGGGACCACCTCCGGCTCGAGAACCAGATCTGCTTCTCCCTGCACGCTGCCTCGCGCGCCTTCGGCGGCGTCTATCGCGTCGTGCTCAAGGACCTCGGCCTCACCTACCCCCAGTACCTGGTGATGCTCGTGCTCTGGGAGCACGGCGCCCTGCCGGTCAAGAAGATCGGCGAGCACCTGCGCCTCGACTCGGGCACCCTCTCCCCTCTTCTCAAGCGCCTCGAGGCCACCGGTCTCGTCCGCCGCGAGCGCTCCGCCGACGACGAGCGCTCCGTCACGGTCCACCTCACCGACGCCGGCACGGCGCTCCACGACAAGGCCCTCCAGATTCCGCGCCGCATCTCCGCGGCCACGGGCCTCGGCCTGGACGAGATCAACGACCTGCGCACCCGCGTCGACCGCCTCACCGCCGCCCTCACCGCGGCCGACCTCGACGACGGCCCGCCCTGCGGCTGACACCCCTGGCGCGGCGCCACACCCCCCGGGGCCCGGAGCAATCGCCGGCACACCCCTGATCCGCATCCGCTAGGCTGTCCCACGCTTCCGCCTCAGTAGCTCAGGGGATAGAGCACCGCTCTCCTAAAGCGGGTGTCGCAGGTTCGAATCCTGCCTGGGGCACATGGTCTGACCTGCGTCAGAACAACGAAAGGCCCCCCGGAGACGGTTTCCGGGGGGTCTTTCGATCTCGTATGGGAACGATCTGGGAACGAGCCGTCAGGCGGCGTCATTCGTGGGAACGTCCGTGGACTCGTCTGCCGCTGTCTCCGACTCGGTGGCCGTCTGGCGCAGCGCCGGCGACTTTCGCGGAACCAGAGCAAGCGGGGCGTCGGCCTGAGCTTCCTCGAACTGCGGCAGCACCGACGTGTAGGTGTCGGCGGTCAGCGAGTACGAGGAGTGCCCCAGCAGGGCCTGAATGGCCTTCATGTGGACTCCGGACGCCAGGGACAGCGTTGCTGCGCAGTGCCGCAGGTCGTGTAGCCGTACCGGCGGCAGCCCGAGTTTCTTGATCAGGCGCATGAACGCCTGAGACAGGTACTCCGGGTGGTACGCGCCACCGTCCTCCCAAGAGAACACCAGACCCGTCTGCTTCCAGGTCTTGGCGCTCTGCTCCCACTCGGCCCGCTCCTTGGCCTGCCGCTCACGCCACAGTTCCAGCAGCTTCCGCGTCTCGGAGTCGAGCTTGATCGTCCGGGCCCCGCTCTCGCTCTTGGGAGTGTCCTCCCACACGTCATACGAGGCGGCCACCAGCTGCTCGCTGATGTGCACGATGCCCATCGCCAGGTCGGTCTCGGCCCACGGCAGGCCGACCGCCTCGCCGCGGCGCAGTCCTCGGAAGACCATCAGGTGGAACATCGGGTACAGGCGGTGCTCAGCGACGGCGTCCAGGAACTCACCCGTCTGTTCCGGCATCCACACCATGACCTTGCCGGGCTTCTCGCCGGTCTGCCGCCACGCCTCGATCCGCGCTGGCGTCCACACCAGCGGCTTGGGGCGGACGTACTTGGGCAGTACGACGCCCTTCGTCCAGTTCTCGGAGATCAGCTTCTCCTGTACTGCGTCCTGCAGGGCGCCGGAGAGCGTGTTGAGCATCTTCGTCTGCGTGCCGGGGCCGGTGACGTGCCATGGCAGGGCGCGGGCCGCCTTCAGGGTGGCCTTGGCGTCCTCCCATTCCTGGCGCAGCTTCTTGGGTCGGGGCCGTTCCAGGGAGGCTTTCCACGCCTCGTGGGCTGCACGCTCGGCTGCGACGGCTTGGTGCGCCTTGACGTGGTTTTCTGCGTGGACCTCGTTGTCGGCCCACAGCTTCTCGAACATGGCCTGGATGTGCCGGGTGCGCAGCGACAGCATCTTGATCCCGCCGAGGTAGGGGATGAAGACGCGCTCGATGTAGTCCTCGTATCCCTTGCGGGTGGACTTCTTCAGGTCGACCCGCTTGGCGAACCAGCGACGAAGGTACTCCCCCGCCGTCTCGTCGCTGAGGACGTCGACGCCGCCCTGCGCGAGCTTCCAGACCTTCTCGGCCGCGGTGGCTGCCTCCTTCTTCGTGCGGAAGCCGCCCTTCTTGGCGCGCGGCCGGCGCATGCCGTCAGGGCCAGGAGGTAGCTCGATGGAGTAGTACCAGGACCCGTGGTCGCGCTGCTTGAGCTTGGGGCAGGTCTTCTCCAGGGAGCCGACCTTCTGGTTGCCCTCAGCGTCCAAGACAGGGTTTCCGTCCCCGCCTACCAGCGGCCCCTTGCAGGCACACCGCTTGTACGTCTTGTCCTCGAACACGGTCCCCCACCCCTACGCCTGGCATCCCCTATGAGCGCACATTCTTCCCTAATGTGGCTGGCTGGAGCTGCCTCTTACCAGGACTGACGTGTATGGTGTGGCACATGTTGGCGCGGGGGAGAACGCGGCAACGAACATGGCGACAACGAGCACTCCAGCCGCCGATCTGCGCGGCATGAGCCTTGATGAGGTTCTGGCACTGCCGGCGACGGTTAACGTCGTGACTGCGGCTCGCGCATTGGGCATCGGTCACAACAAGGCGTACGACTTGATCAAGGCCGGACAGTTTCCGGTGCGGACGCTGCCTTTGGGAAGTACGGTTCGTATTCCCACGGCTGCATTGTGGGAGGCGTTGGGGATCGGCTCGCTGCGACAGGGACTGGCGTCTGCGGGCCACTGAGTTGAGTTTGGGATGGTGGCATGCCGCGCTTGTACGGCTTCGACAACCAGGCCCTGACGCGTGTCCGCGATCAGGAGCGTCGGGTTGTCCGTGAGGCCGTGGGTCGCGTCCGCGCGGGACAGTCGCAGGCTGAGGTCGCCGCTTGGATGACGGCCGAAGGCCATCGGGGCACCATGGGCGGCGAGTGGACGACGATGACGCTCGGCCGCCTCCTGGACAACCCGTCCATCGCTGGACTGGAGCGGGATCCCGCGACGGGCGAGCTGCGCGAGACCGGCCGCGAGGCGCTGATTACACCGGAGGAGTTCCGGTGGCTGCAGGAAAACCGTCCCGGCCGGCGCGGCAGTGTCCGCAGCGGGCAAGCCCGCGAGGGCGACTACGAGTATCTGGCGACGGGCGGGCTCGCGGAGTGCGGCGAGTGCGCGCAGCAGTTGACCGGCGGCCGTACTAGCGCCGGTACGCCGTCCTACCGCTGTCCGACGAGCTTCGAGGGGCGCGGCGGGTGTGGCAAGGTCCGCATCAACGCGGCGTTGCTCGAGACTCACCTCGCCGAGCACGCTCTTGGTGAGCTCGCGCGCCCGGGTGCGCAGGCCGCATTGGAACTGGCGCGTGCGCAGATGGGCGCCGAGGCGGATGGGGTACGTACGCAGATCGCCGACCTTGAGAAGGCGCGGGTCGAGCTGGCTGAGCCGTACTCCCAAGGCCAGGTGTCTCGGGACGCGTTCGTTGCGGCCGACCGTCGCATCAGCGAGAAGCTGAAGCAGGCTCGATCCCGGCTCCGATACTTGGAGCAGGCCGTGGATGTGCCCTTGGGTGGGGTCAAGGACCTGGCCCGCTGGTGGGACCATGCTCCGAACCGCTCCAAGCGGGCCTTGCTCGTGCTGCTGCTGGAGAGGGTCCAGGTGTTTCCGGCGCGTGCCCGCGGGGTGCGGGACGTGGACGACCGGGTCACGCTGACCTGGCGCACCGCCGTTGAGGCGTAGGCGGCGCGCCCGGACCGTCAGTCCTGCACGTCGTGGTCGGGCGACGTCGCCCACCAGTAGATCACCTCGTTGAGCGTTTCCACACCGAGCGTTTTGCGGAGATCGCCCAGCAGGGAGTTGGCCCATGCCGCGCTGATGCCGAGGTTCTTGGCGGCCTGCGCCTGTGTGCGGCCCAGGCACAGTTCCCGCAGGACGGCCCGCTGGCCGGCGGTGGTGATCAGACCGTCGTCTTTGCCGTTGGACCGCCCGATCCAGGGGTCGGCGCGTTCCCAGAACAGCTCGAAGACCTGGGCGATGACGCCGACCACCAGCGGGTCGGAGATCATGACTGCCTCGTTGCCGGGCGGTTCGCCCTCGCCGGCGTGGACGCGCACGAAGCACACGCGGCGATCGAAGATGATGCTGCGCTCGAAGCGGCCGTTGAAGGTGCGGATCTCCGCGCCGGCGGCCGCCATTTCCTTTGCCCAGTTGCCGACCGTCGCGACCCGGCGGACCGAGCTGTGGTACATCGTCCGCATCGAGATGCCCTGCTTGACTGCGGCGTGGTCGCGGCCGAAGGAGTGCGACAGGTCGAAGGGTGTCCGCGGGCCGGGCTGCGCGGACAGGATCTCTTTACGGGCGGTGGAGTGTGCGCTGGCGATGAGCTCGTTGACCTGGTCCTGGCCGACCACGTGTCGGACCGTCTCGTTGCGAGGTCGCGAAGTCTGGTGGCGGTCCCGCAGGTCTCCGAGAAAGCCCGGTAATGCGCCCGCGTAGGCGGTCAAGGTCTGCAGATGGGTGTGTATCTGCTCGATGAGGCCTAGGTGTTCTGTCCACAGAGGTTGGTGACGGATCTCTCGGCTGAGGGATCTTGAAATGGGTGAGGGCCTTCTGGCTCGGTGTGGATTGCGACATCTG
>NZ_JARAVM010000028.1:0-127377 GCF_033792735.1 Streptomyces sp. PA03-3a | reverse complement strand
TCCCCGCCTGGCTGCACACCTACAATCACCACCGCGGACACACCGCGCTGAAGGGCCAACCACCCGCCAGCCGCGTTCCTAACCTCACGGGGCAATACAGCTAGCGCGCCCGTACGCGCCCTGGGGCGGACCGCCGCGGTCAGGACGGCCAGGAGCGCACCCGGTGCCGCGGAGGCCGCCGAACCGGCCGTCAGGGGGCACGCGGAGGCCGCGCCGGGGAGGGCGCGGCGCACCCGTGAACGCGCGGGAGACGTCACGGGAGGGACCCGTGACGTCTCCGGCAGGTCGCGCGCCGATCTCACGTCAGCCCGTGGCGCGCTCCTCGGGCGGCGGCGCGGAGCGGCGGCGCGGCGGGAAGATCTCGGCCGGCGTGGGGACCTTGCGTTTCTCCTCCCCGGGCTCCGGCGCGGCCGGCTCGGCGGGGGGCGCCTTCGGCTCGGGTTTGGGGCCCGGCTTGGGGTCGTCGGAGGCGGACCGGCCGCCGGGCAGCGCGCGCAGCCGGGCCCTGCCCACGGAGGGCGTGCCGCAGGGTTGCGAGGGAGCGGGGATGCGCGCCTCCAGCCGGGCGCGCACGTCGAGTTCCGCCAAGTGCTCGCAGCGGCGCAGCACGGCCCGCCTGCGACGCGCCTCGGCGTCGGTGCACGGCGCGTCGTGCAGTCGGCGCAGCGCGGCGAGGTCGTCCGGCAGGGGCACGTACCCCGTGTCGAGCGCTCCCGTCAGCCGCTCGAGGTAGCCGGCGGCGCTGCCCGGCAGCGCCTCCCGGTACCTGGCGAGCTCGGCGAGCTGGAAGGTCCGCAGCCGCCCGCCCTCGCGGGCCGCCTCGTCGACGTCCTCGGCAAGGCGCAGATAGTCCCTGACCTCGTCGGGGGTGGGGATCATGGTGCTGGACTGAAGGGCCGCTGAGAGGGCGCGCCGGAGCACGCGCAGTTCATCCGCGCTGAACGCCATTCCGCCTCGGGACCCGTGTGGCGTGGGCATGGTCCGACTTTACGTACTAACCGGACAAAATACGCGTAACCAGATATGGCCGGGCGCGCCGCGTGCGTCCCCCGGCGGATCCGCCGGGCCGCAGATCGCCGGGGCGTCAGCTCGTCAGGTCGTCAGGTCGTGGACACGTTCCGCTCGTAGACCAGCCGAAGGCCTATCAGGGTCAGCCAGGGCTCGTGGACGTCGATGACCGCCGACTCGCCCAGCACCAGCGGCGCCAGTCCGCCGGTGGCGATGACCGTGACGTCGTCCGCGTCGTCGGCCAGCTCCCGCGCCATCCGCTCGGCCACGCCGTCCACCTGGCCCGCGAAGCCGTAGAGGATGCCGGACTGCATGGCCTCGATGGTGTTCTTGCCGATGACGCTGCGCGGGCGGGTCAGCTCCACCTTGCGCAGCTGGGCACCGCGGGCGCCCAGGGCGTCCACCGAGATCTCGATGCCGGGGGCGATGGCGCCGCCCGCGTACTCGCCGCGCGCCGTGACCGCGTCGAAGGTGGTGGCCGTGCCGAAGTCCACCACGACGCACGGCCCGCCGTAGAGGTGCACGGCGGCCAGGGCGTTGATGATCCGGTCGGACCCGACTTCCTTGGGGTTGTCGGTGAGCACCGGGACGCCGGTCTTGACGCCGGGCTCCACGAGCACCGCGGGCACGTCGCCGTAGTAGCGGCGCGTCACCTCGCGCAGCTCGTGCAGCACCGAGGGGACGGTGGAGCAGATGGCGATCCCGTGGATGTTGTCGCCCAGTTCCTCGCCGAGCAGCGGGTGCATGCCCATCAGGCCCTGCATGAGCACGGCCATCTCGTCCGCCGTGCGGCGCGGGTCGGTGGAGACCCGCCAGTGCTCGACGATCTCGTCCCCGTCGAACAGCCCCAGGACGGTGTGGGTGTTGCCGACGTCGATGGTGAGCAGCATCAGTCCCGCTCCGACCCCTCGGACCGCAGGTCCAGTCCGATGTCCAGGATCGGCGAGGAGTGCGTCAGGGCGCCCACGGCCAGGTAGTCGACGCCGGTCGCGGCGTAGGCGCGGGCGTTGTCCAGGGTGAGCCGGCCGGAGGACTCCAGCAGGGCGCGGCCCGCGACGATGGCGACCGCCTCCTCCGTGTCGGAGGGGGTGAAGTTGTCCAGCAGGATCAGGTCGGCGCCCGCGTCCAGGACCTCGCGGACCTGGTGCAGGGTGTCGACCTCGACCTCGATCGCCAGCTCGGGGAACTCGTCGCGGACGGCCTTGAAGGCCGCCGCCACGCCGCCCGCGGCGACCACGTGGTTGTCCTTGACCAGGGCCGCGTCCGACAGCGACATGCGGTGGTTGACGCCGCCGCCGCAGCGGACCGCGTACTTCTCCAGCGCGCGCAGGCCCGGGGTCGTCTTCCGGGTGTCGCGGACCTTCGCCTTGGTGCCCTCCAGCGCGTCCGCCCAGCGGCGCGTGGCGGTGGCGATCCCGGACAGCCGGCACATCAGGTTGAGCGCACTGCGCTCCGCGGTCAGCAGGTCCCTCGTACGGGTGCGCACCGAGAGCAGCGTTTGACCGGCCTCGACCCGGTCGCCGTCCTCGACGTGCCGCTCGACCTCGAACTCGTCGGTGCACACGATGGACAGGACCGCCTCGGCGACCCGCAGCCCCGCGACCACGCCGGCCTCGCGCGCGGTGAAGTCACCGGTGGCCATGGCGTCCTCGGGGATGGTGGCCACGGTGGTGACGTCCACCCCGCCGTCCAGGTCCTCCTCGATGGCCATGTGCGCGACGTCCTCGACCAGGACCGGGTCCAGCCCGGCGTCGGCGAGCAGCTGCGCCAGGTCGGGGTCGAGGCCGCACTCGCCCGGGTCGTGCGCGTATTCGCCGTCGGAACCGCAGCCGCAGCCGTCGCCGCAGCCACCGCCTCCGGCGCCGCCGATCTGCAGGAGGGGGAGGTCGGGCGTGCTCATCGCAGGTGCTCCGTTCCGGAACGGGTCGGGGGAAGGTCCGCTGTGGGGGTGGTGCGGATGGTGAGACTAGTGGGTGCGACGGGTGCCGCCGCACCGGACGGAAGCCGTACGACGATGTGCCTGCGCCAGTTCTCGTCGTCCCGCTCGGGGCGGTCCTCGCGCCAGTGGCAGCCGCGCGTCTCCTCGCGGCGGCGGGCCGCCTCCACCAGGATCCGGGCGACCAGGCAGAGGTTGGTCGCCTCCCAGCTCTCCACACAGGGCTCGGCCGTCTTGCCGTCGCGCTCCAGCAGTTCCGCGGCGTCGGCGTACATCCGGCCCAGCGCCGCGGCCGCCTCGTCCAGGCTGGCCTCGCTGCGCAGCACCCCGGCGCCGCGCGTCATGATCCGCTGGATCTCGAAGCGCGCCCCGGCCGCCAGCAGCGGGAAGCGGCTCGGGTCGGGGACCACGGGGGCGCCGGGGGCCGCGGGGTGCTCGGCGATGTCGGCGGCGATGCGCTCGGCGAAGACCAGCCCCTCCAGGAGGGAGTTGGAAGCCAGCCGGTTGGCGCCGTGCACGCCCGTGCAGGCGACCTCGCCGCACGCGTACAGGCCCGGCACCGTGGTGCGGCCGTGCAGGTCGGTGCGGACGCCGCCGGAGGCGTAGTGCGCGGCGGGGGCCACCGGGATCGGCCGGGTGACCGGGTCGATGCCGTTGGCGCGGCAGGCGGCCAGGATCGTCGGGAAGCGCCGCTCCCACATCCGCGCGCCGAAGTGCCGGCCGTCGAGGTACATGTGCTCGGTGCCGGTCTCCTGCATGCGGCGCGTGATGCCCTTGGCGACGATGTCGCGGGGCGCCAGCTCGGCCAGCTCGTGCTGCCCCTGCATGAAGCGCACCCCGTCGGCGTCCACGAGGAAGGCGCCCTCCCCGCGCACGGCCTCGGAGACCAGCGGCTGCTGGCCCTCCGCGTCCGGGCCGAGGAAGAGCACCGTCGGGTGGAACTGGACGAACTCCAGGTCCGAGACCTCCGCGCCGGCGCGCAGCGCGAGGGCCACCCCGTCGCCCGTGGACACCGCCGGGTTGGTCGTGGCCGAGAAGACCTGCCCCATGCCGCCGGTCGCCAGCACCACGGCGCGGGCCCGCACGGAGCCGACGCCGTCGCGCTGTCCCTCGCCCATGACGTGCAGGGTGACGCCCGCGGCGCGGCCCTCGGCGTCGGTCAGCAGGTCCAGCACGAGCGCGTTCTCGATGAACTCGATCCCTGCCTCGCGCACGGCCTCGATCAGCGCCCGGGAGATCTCCAGGCCCGTCGCGTCGCCGCCCGCGTGCGCGATCCGGCGGCGGTGGTGACCGCCCTCCCGGGTCAGCAGGATCTCGCCCGTCGTCTCGCTGGTGTCGAAGTGCGCGCCCGTCGCGATCAGCCGGCGGACGGCGTCGGGGCCCTCGGTGACCAGGGTGCGCACGGCCTCCTCGTCGCAGAGCCCTGCGCCCGCCACCAAGGTGTCGTCCAGGTGCTGCTCGGGGGTGTCGCCCTCGCCCAGGGCGGCGGCGATGCCGCCCTGCGCCCAGCGCGTGGAGCCGTCGTCGAGCCGTGCCTTGGTGACGACGGTGACCTTGGCGCCCTGCGCCGCGCAGCGCAGCGCGACCGTCAGCCCGGCGACGCCGGAACCGACGACCACCACGTCCGCCTCGTGCTCCCAGCCGGGAGCGGGGGCGTGCAGCCGTATGCCTGTACCTGTGCCGCTCATCGGCGGGCTCCGAACTCCAGGGGGACGTTGTCGATCAGCCGCGTCGTGCCGACCTTGGCGGCGACGGCGAGCACCGCCGGCCCGGTGTGGCCGGGGGCGGCCTCGGTGAAGTCGACCGGGTCGATCAGGGCGAGGTAGTCCACCGCCAGGCCGTCGCCCTTCTCCAGCACCGTCCGGGCCGCCGCCCGTACGGCGTCCGGGCCGTCGCCCTGCGCCTCACGACCCGCGAACAGGGCCCGCGAGAGGGTGAGGGCGCTCTCGCGGTCGCCTTCGGAGAGGTAGCGGTTGCGGCTGGACAGGGCCAGGCCGTCCGGTTCGCGGACCGTGGGCACGCCGACGATCTCGGCCGGGAAGTTCAGGTCCGTCACCATGCGGCGGATCAGGGCCAGTTGCTGGGCGTCCTTCTGGCCGTAGAACGCCACGTCCGGCCGGGTCAGGTGGAGCAGCTTGGCGACGACGGTCAGCATGCCGTCGAAGTGGCCGGGACGCGAGGCGCCCTCGTAGCCCTCGCCCATCGGCCCGGCGCTGATCCGCACCTGCGGCCGCCCGCCGGGGTACACCTCGTCGACGGAGGGCGCGAAGACGAGGTCGGCGCCGGCCCGGCCGGCGGTCGCGACGTCGGCGTCGAGGGTGCGCGGGTAGCGGTCGAAGTCCTCGTTCGGCCCGAACTGCAGCGGGTTGACGAAGACGGTGACGACGACGCTGCCGTCCCCCACCCGCTCGCGGGCGGTCCGCACGAGCGTGGCGTGCCCCTCGTGCAGCGCGCCCATGGTCATGACGACGCCGACGAGGCCGGGCCGGCCCTCGACGGCCTCCCGCAGTTCGCGCGCGGTGTGCACCAGTCCGGTCATCGCTCTCCCCCCTCGGCGCCGTCCCCCAGGACGCCCAGCAGCGCCTCGGCGAACTCCGCCTTCAGCATTCCGCCCGCCAGCGCGCGGTCCGCCGTGGCGCGGGCCATCGCGAGGTACGGGGCCACCATCTCCGGTGCGTGCAGGCGCAGTTCCGCAAGGTGCGCCGCGACCGTGCCGGCGTCGCCGCGGGCGACCGGGCCGGTCAGGGCGGCGTCACCGGAACGCAGGGCGTTGTCCAGGGCCGCCCCCAGCAGCGGGCCCAGCATGCGGCCGGGCTCGGCGACACCCGAGGCGCGCAGCAGTTCCATGGACTGGGCGACCAGGGTGACCAGGTGGTTCGCGCCGATCGCCAGGCCCGCGTGGTAGAGCGGACGCGCCGACTCCTCGATCCACTCGGGCTCGCCGCCCATCTCGATCACCAGGGCCTCGGCCGCCATCCGCAGCTCCGCGGGGGCCGTGACGCCGAAGGAGCAGCCGGCCAGCCGCTGCACGTCGACGGAGGTGCCGGTGAAGGTCATCGCGGGGTGCAGCGCCAGCGGCAGCGCGCCCGCGCGCAGGGCGGGCGTCAGCACGCCGGTCCCGTACCGTCCCGAGGTGTGCACCAGCAGCTGGCCCGGCCGTACGGCCCCGGTCTCCGCGAGGCCGGTCACCAGCCCGGGCAGCGCGTCGTCCGGCACGGTCAGCAGGACGAGCTCCGCGCGGGCCAGCACCTCGGCGGGCTCCACCATCGGCACGTCGGGCAGCAGCGCGGCGGCGCGGCGGCGTGAGAGGTCGGACACACCCGACGCCGCGACCGGATGGTGCCCGGCCAGTTTCAGCGCGGCCGCGAGCGCGGGCCCGACCCGCCCCGCGCCGACGACACCGACCGTGAGCCGCGCGGGGCGGGCCTCCACGTCGGGGGGCAGGGGCCCCGGGGTGTGCGATGCGTTCACGCTGCGCTGGCCTTCCGTTCCAGTCCTCACGGGGGTACCGGACGTTCTCGTCAATGCTACGCGAATGTTTCCCGGCGCCCTCCGGGGCGGCAGGATCGGTCCATGACCTCTGCCGATGACGAGAAGGCGCGGCGCACAGCCGCCGTACGCTCCTGCGACCGCGTGCTGTCCTACGGGAAGCCCGCCACGATGCGCGAACGGCTGGCCAGGCTGGCCGGACGGGACGGCCTTGACGGCCGCGTGGACACGTACGGCGACGGGATCGTGGCCGAGCTGGAGCAGCGGGTGGCCGGGCTGCTCGGCACGGAGGAGGCCGTCTGGTTCCCCACCGGGACGATGGCCCAGCAGGTCGCCCTGCGCTGCTGGGCGGGACGCACCGGCAGCCCCGTCGTCGCGCTGCACCCGCTGGCCCACCCCGAGATGCACGAGCGCGGCGCGCTGTCCGCGCTGAGCGGGCTGCGGACCGTCCACCCCACCACGGCCCGCCGGATACCCGACGCCGACGAAGTACGCGGCATGGACGAGCCCTTCGGCACGCTGATGCTCGAACTCCCGCTCCGGGACGCCGGCTTCGTCCTTCCCACCTGGGACGAACTCACCGCTGTCGTCGCCGCGGCACGCGAGCGCGACGCCGTCGTCCACTTCGACGGGGCCCGCCTGTGGGAGTGCCCGCCGCACTTCGGGCACCCCCTGGACGAGATCGCCGGCCTCGCCGACAGCGTGTACGTCTCCTTCTACAAGTCCCTCGGCGGCGTCTCCGGCGCCGCCCTGGCCGGCTCCGCCGACCTCGCCGCCGAGGCGCGCACCTGGCGGCACCGATACGGCGGCCTGGTCTTCCAGCAGTGGCCCGCGGTGCTGGCCGCCCTCGACGGGCTCGACCACGAACTGCCGCGCCTGCCGGAGTACGTCGCCCACGCGAAGGGCGTCGCGGCGGCCCTGCGGGACGCGTTCGCCGAGGGGGCGGGCTGGGTCCGGGTGCACCCGGAGGTACCGCACACGCACCAGTTCCAGGTGTGGCTGGCCGAATCCCCGGACGTCCTCGACGAGGCCACGGTGCGGCAGGCCGAGGAGACCAAGACGGCGCTCTTCGGGCGCTGGGCGGAGGCGGAGGTGCCGGGGGTCGCGATGACGGAGGTCACGGTGGGGGCGTCCGCGCTCGAATGGGACGACGCCGCCGTGCGGGACGCTGTCGCGGACTTCCTCCACCTCGTGGACGCCGTGCGCGGTACCGCCTGAGGCATGTGGGGCCGGTCGCCGTATGCGGGTTGTCTGCGCCTGCGGCGGGCATCCCCCGCCCTCCCGCCCGATTGCCCGGCGCGGTTGGTGCGGGCCTCGCGCGGTTCGTGGTGGGCCGGGGGCGGGGCCTCCGGCCGAAGGCTGGGGGAGGGCGGGAGGGCGGGGGAACAGCCCGCCGCAGGCGCAACGGACCGGCGCACAACAACGCGCCGCAACGACAACCACCCCGCGCAGACGAAGGCCTCAGGCCGCCCCCCCACCGCCGCCCGCCCGAACCAGCCCCGTCTCGTACGCGAGAACCACCGCCTGCACGCGATCCCGAAGCCCCAGCTTCGTGAGGATGCGTCCCACATGCGTCTTCACCGTCGCCTCGCTGAGCACCAGCTTCGCCGCGATCTCCCCGTTGGACAGCCCCTGGGCGACCAGCAGCAGCACCTCGCGCTCACGGTCCGTCAGCCGGTCCAGCTCCTTGTGCGTCGGCTGGCTCGCGCTCGGCAGCAGCGGGGTGAAGCGGTCGAGCAGGCGCCGGGTGGTGCTGGGGGCGACGACCGCGTCGCCGCTGTGGACGGCGCGGATCGCCGCGAGCAGCTCGTCCGGGGGGACGTCCTTGAGCATGAAGCCGCTCGCACCGGCCTTGAGGGCGGAGAAGGCGTACTCGTCGAGGTCGAAGGTGGTCAGGATGAGCACGCGGGGCCCGCCGTCGTCGGGGGTGCGGTCGGGCGCGCCGCAGATCTGGCGGGTGGCCTCGACGCCGTCCAGGCGCGGCATCCGGACGTCCATGAGGACCACGTCCACCGGGGTGGTGCGCAGGGTCTCGACGGCCTCCGCGCCGTCCCCGGCCTCGGCGACGACCTCCATGTCGGGCTGGGCCTGCAGCACCATGCGGAAGCCGGTGCGCAGGAGCACCTGGTCGTCGACGAGCATCACGCGGATCGCCATGGGTCCGGTCCTCTTTCCCTCTGCCTGTGGTCTCTGTTTCCCGCCGTCACACGACGCATCCCCCGTCGCACGGCGCATCCCCCTAGCGCGCGGTCTTCACCGGGAGCACCGCGCTGATGCGGAAGCCCCCGCCGGGGCGCGGTCCGGCGTCCAGGGTGCCGCTGACCATGCCGACGCGTTCGCGCATGCCGATGAGGCCCTGGCCCTGGCCGTCCTCGCCGCCGCCTTCGTACAGCTCCTGCTGGGCGCCGCGCCCGTCGTCCTCGATGAGGAGGCTGAGGTCGCCGTCGCCGAAGGTGAGCCGGACCGTGGCGTGCGCCTCGGGCCCGCCGTGCTTGCGGGTGTTGGTGAGCGCCTCCTGCACGATGCGGTAGGCGGTGAGCTCGACGCCGCTGGCGAGCGGCCGGGACTCCCCCTCGACCTCGAAGGCGACGGGCAGCCCCGCGCCCCGGACCTGCTCTATGAGGTCGGTCAGCTGGTCGACGCCCGGCTGCGGCACGTACTCTCCACCGCCGTCGTCTCCGGCGCGCAGCACCCCGAGGAGGCGGCGCATCTCGGTGAGCGCCTGGCGGCCGGTGGTGGAGATGGTCTCCAGCGCCTGCTTGGCCTGCTCGGGCGAGGCGTCCAGCACATAGGCGGCGCCGTCGGCCTGGACGACCATGACGGAGACGTTGTGGGCGACGACGTCGTGCAGTTCGCGGGCGATGCGCGCGCGTTCGGCGGCGACCGCGGCCTTGGACTGGGCCTCGCGTTCGCGCTGCAGGCGGGCCGCGCGCTCCTCCAGCTCGGCGTAGTAGGCGCGGCGGGTGCGGAGGCTGTCGCCGATGACCCAGGCGAGCAGGAAGGGGACGGCGAGGAAGACGGCGGAGACGGCGTCGGCCCACTGGCCGTCCGTCTCGTTGGGCCAGCGCAGCGTGGAGATGGTGGAGGCGACCAGTCCGCCGGCGAAGGCGATCCGAGAGGCCCAGCGGGCGCCGTTGGCCGCGACGGTGTAGATGATCACCAGCATGGCGAAGTCGCCCGGGTTGGCCTGGACGTCCAGCACCAGCTGGAGCACCCCGACGAGAATGCCGAGCAGCAGCATCTTCTCCGGCATGCGGCGGCGCAGTGCGACCACGGTGGACAGCGCGAGCGCCAGCGGCACGGCTGCGGCCCGGGAGTGCGCGTGCAGTTCGTCGTTGGCGATCCACAGGGAGGAGAACCCGAGCAGGACGAGAGCCCAGAAGCTGTCGACCCAGGTCGGGTGCCTGCGGAGGAAATCGTAGAGACGCTGCACGTAACCCAGCGTAGGCATCCCGGATGTGTGCAGGAGTCAACCGGAGGAGCGATCCGGGGTACTCCCCAGGGTGGACGCGTGCCCTCCGCCGAGGAGGAGACGGGCCGCCCGGGGGGCGCGCCCCCGCCCGGTCAGCCCGCGGCGCGGCGGTGCCCGCGGGTGCCGTTGCGGGAGCGCTTCTCGATGTACATGCGCTGGTCCGCGGACTGCAGCACCTCGTCCGCGGTCATCCCGCAGCCGGCCCAGCCGATGCCGAAGCTGGCGCCGACCCGGACCGCGCGGCCCTCGAAGCGGATCGGCGGGATGATCGCGTTGCGCAGGCGGACGGCGAGGTCCTCGGCGTCCTCGCGGCCGAGGCCGTCGGCGAGGACGACGAACTCGTCGCCGCCCAGCCGGGCCACCGTGTCGCCGTCGCGCACCGCGCTGGTGAGGCGGCGGGCGACCTCGATGAGCACGGCGTCGCCGGTGTGGTGCCCGAAGCGGTCGTTGATCGACTTGAAGCCGTCCAGGTCGCAGAAGAGCACGGCAAGGCCCTTGCCGCCGTCCCCCACGTCGGACGGCTGGACGGTGTGGGTGTGGTGGTCGAAGCCGGCCAGCCGGGCGCTGCCGTCGACCGGGTCGTAGTCGTAGGTGTAGGCGAACTCGTCGGTGCCGTGAGCGGCGGTGTGGCCGTCGGCGTCCGGGGCCTGCGGGCGGGCGCAGATCTTGCCGGACAGCCGGGCGCGCAGCTCGGCGCTGTTGGGCAGGCCGGTGAGCGAGTCGTGGCTGGCGCGGTGGGCGAGGGCGATCTCGCGGCCCTTGCGTTCCTCGATGTCCTCGACGTGGGTGAGCAGGAAGCGCGGGCCGTCGGCGGTGTCGGCGACGACGGAGTTGCGCAGGCTGACCCAGACGTAGCTGCCGTCACGGCGCTGCAGCCGCAGTTCGGCGCGGCCGCCCTCGGCGCTGGTGCGCAGCAGGACGCCGACGTCCTCGGGGTGGACGAGGTCGGAGAAGGAGTGGCGGCGCAGCACCGCGGCGGGGCGGCCGAGCAGCCGGCACAGCGCGTCGTTGGTGCGGACGAGCTTGCCGTGCTGGTCGCCGCCCATCTCGGCGATGGCCATGCCGCTGGGGGCGTACTCGAAGGCCTGCCGGAAGCTCTCCTCGCTGGCCCGCAGCGCCTGTTGCTCGCGCTCCAGACGGACCAGGGCGCGTTGCATATTTGCACGTAGACGCGCGTTGCTGATGGCGATGGCGGACTGGAAGGCGTACATCTGCAACGCCTCGCGGCCCCACGGTCCGGGACGGCGGCCGCCCACGGGGCGGTCGACGGAGATGACGCCGATCAGTTCGCCGGCCCCGGCCGGGTTGGCGTGCATGGGGGCGAGGAGGCGGTCCTCGGGGTGCCACTCGTCGGGGAAGCGGGGCGGCAGGCCGTCACCGGGCCAGCTGGGGACGTCGTCGCCGTCCAGCACCCAGCCCTCGTGGTGGGGTATGAAGCGCAGGGTGCCCCAGCGCTCCCCCATCGTGAGCCGGCGCTCCCAGGAGGCGCGCGAGCCGACCCGGCCGGCCATCAGGGCCTCCGCGGCGGCGCTCCCGGAGACGGCGGCGACGACCAGGTCGCCGTCGGGGCGGACGAGGTTGACCACGGCCAATTCGAAGCCGAGACCCTTGACGACGCCGTCGGCCACGGCCTGCAGGGTGTCGGCGAGACTGCGCGCGCAGTTGAGGTCCGCCACGACCTGGTGCACCTGGCGCAGGGTCGCGAGGCGGACATACGGCTCCGACTCGGTGTCCATGCGCTCTCCCCGGGCCCTCGACGACAACTCCTGAGACTGCTTGTGGTCCGTTGTGGTCCAATTCCCACCGCAACTGAATCACAGCGAGCAGTTCGACCGGTACACAGGGTCAACAATTCATGCCCCTTGTGACTCAAGTCACATCTGATTGTCGTGTTCCGATCACGCAGCGTAGAGCAGACCGGGTGCCCCTCCTCACCCATTGAACACAATCGAGCAGGTGAGCGGGGGTTGTACGACCGGAGGCGGGTACGGCCGGAGGTCCTAGGACCCGGCTCGATCCGAAGTCCGATGCGGGTGGTGCGGCAGTCCGGCTAGCGTCGGGGCGTGTCACAGTCAACCACCTCCGCGCCCCGCATCCCGCATCCTGGGACCGTGCCCGACGGTTCCGAGCCACCCCTGTCCGGCGTGGACAGCGACGCCTTCCGCGCCGTCATGAGCCGCCTCGCCGCGGGGGTGGTCCTGGTGACCGCCCACGACCCCGAGGACGGCCCGCGGGGGGAGGACGTCGGCATGACGGCGACCGCCTTCGTCTCGGTCTCCCTGGAGCCGCCCCTGGTGATGGTGAGCCTGCGCGAGGGATCCCGGATGGACGAGCTGCTGGAGCGCCAGGGGCGCTGGGCGGTGTCCGTGCTCAGCGAGAGCCAGCGGCACATCGCCGGGCGCTTCGCGATGCGCGGCCGCATCAGCGACCGGCTGCTCTTCGAGGACGTGGCCTACTACCGCGGCGAGGCCTCGGGCGCCCCGATCCTCGGCGGCGGCCTGGCCGTGCTCGAGTGCGAGACCGAGCAGCGCGTCCCGGCGGGGGACCACACCCTGGTGATCGCCCGCGTGCTGACCGCGCGCACCCCCAGCGCGGACGGCGCGCCGCTGATGTACTTCCGGGGTCGCTACCGGCACCTCGGCTGAGGCGCGGCGCGGGAACCCGCGGCAAGGACACCTTCCGGGCTCAGGACCAGCCCCGCGGGTCGCGGCCGCGCTTGGTGTCGCCGCGGCGCTTCTTCTCCTTCAGCCGCCGCTCGTTGATGCCGCGCGGGATCTTCGTGGGCCTGCGCGCCTTGGGCGGCGGCGCGGTCGCCTCGGCGAGCAGCGCCGCCAGCCGGGTCATCGCCGCCTCGCGGTTGCGCCACTGCGAGCGGTGCTCGGAGGCCCGTACCACCAGGACGCCGCCCACCAGGCGGGAGGCGAGCCGCTCCAGGGCGCGCTGCTTCCACACCGTGGGCAGCGAATCGGAATTGGCGAGATCGAATCGCAGCTCGACCTGGCTGTCCGAGGTGTTCACATGCTGGCCGCCCGGTCCGGACGAACGGGAGAAACGCCACATCAGCTCGGCCTCCGGTACGGAGACCGAGCCGCGGACGACGAGTGGAGGCGGCCCTGACATGCCTCCCATGATCCCGCCGACGGCCGCCGGAGTCACAGGATTTTCCGGGACATGGCCCCGGAGGCGGTTTTCGCCGTAAAGGAACCAAGCCGGCCTCTCACGACGTTCCCCCCTGTGAAGGTAGCGTCGACGTCGGCACGAATGACCGACATCACGGAGGGGACTCCCATGGCTGTAAGCCTGTCGAAGGGCGGCAACGTCTCGCTCACCAAGGAAGCACCGGGCCTGACGGCCATCACGGTGGGCCTGGGCTGGGACGTGCGCACGACCACCGGCACCGACTTCGACCTCGACGCGAGCGCCATCGCGCTCAACCCGAGCGGCAAGGTCTACGCGGACCCTTACTTCGTCTTCTTCAACAACAAGCAGACGCCGGACCAGAGCATCGTCCACACCGGCGACAACCGCACCGGCGAGGGCGCGGGCGACGACGAGGCCATCAACGTCAACCTGGCGGGGCTGCCCGGCGACGTCGAGCGGATCGTCTTCCCCGTCTCGATCTACGACGCCGAGACCCGCAGCCAGAACTTCGGCCAGGTGCGCAACGCCTACATCCGCATCGTCAACCAGGCCGGCGGCGCCGAGATCGCCCGCTACGACCTCAGCGAGGACGCCGCCACCGAGACCGCCATGGTCTTCGGCGAGCTCTACCGCAACGGCGCCGAGTGGAAGTTCCGCGCGGTCGGCCAGGGCTACGCCTCCGGCCTCGCCGGCATCGCCACCGACTTCGGTGTCGGCCTCTGACACCGTCCGGTTGCCGAGAGCCTCACTCGATGAGGCGCCTCATGCCCCGCACGCGACGAGCGTGCGGGGCATGCCGGTGCTCGAACCCCTCGTGCCGGTGGACGGCTCCCTCCCGCCCGGCGTCCTCGCCGGACTGACGGAGGTGTACGCCTCCAACCCAGGCTCCACCGCGCCACCGGGGACTTCCCCGACCCCGGATCCGTCACCCTGGAGCAGGTCGCGAGCAGCGTCGCCGCCGAACTCGCGCACCCCGCCGCGGAAGTGCTGCCCGCCCGCGACGACGCGGACGGGAGCCTCGTGGGCCTCGCCGTCACCCTCGCCGAGCACCCGGACCCCGCCGACCCGTTCCCCTGGATCGGCCTGCTGATGGTGCACGGGAGCCGGCACCGCTCGGGCCTGGGCCGCGAAATCGCCGGACTGGTCGAGGAACGGCTGCGCGCGCGAGGGCGGGACGGGGTGCGCCTGGCGGTCCTCGACAGCAACCCGGGCGCGCCGGCGTTCTGGCGGTCGCTCGGCTACCGCGTGATCGACCACCGTGAGGACCGGCGGACGGGCCGCCCCTGCTCCGTCCTCCACAAGAACCTGCCGCCGGGGCCGCCACGTACCATCGGCGGGTGATCGACCTCGGCTACTCGCTCTCCCGCCGCTTTCCCGACCCCCCGCAGACCGACTACCGCACCGCCGACGTACGGGCGCTGCGCCACGACCTGTTCTGCGGGGACGTCTACGTGGCGGACGTGACGGCCGACCGCGAACTGTCCACAGCCTGGGGATGGGTGCCCGTCCTCGACTTCGCGTGGGCGCTCTGCGACATCGTCGAGCAGCTGGACCGCGACCCGCTCGGCAGCCGTGCGGCCCGCCCCCAGTACGCCGAGCTGGACTTCACCGAGTCCACCGACCGGCTCCGCTTCCGGCGCCGCTTCGGATTCGTCGACGTCAGCGCCGACTGGGCGCCGGACGACCGGCCGCTCTCCCTCGCCCACGCCGAGCTGCGCCGCGAGGCCCGCGACTTCCTGCACGACCTGGTCGCCGACCTCGCCGACATGCACGACGGCCTCGACGCGAACCCGGTGATCTGGGAACTGACGGCGCGTTTCCCCCGGCTGTAGCCCGAACGGCGCAATCCCGGGTGCGGGACTCGTTCGGCCGTCGTCCACTTGGGGCATGGACGACTACCCTCTGCTGAACCTCTTCTGGACGATGCTCCTGATCTTCTGCTGGGTGCTGTGGTTCTTCCTGCTCTTCAGGATCATCGGGGACCTCTTCCGCGACCACACCGTCGGCGGCTGGGCCAAGGCCGGCTGGATCATCGTGCTGATCTTCCTGCCCTTCATCGGCGTGCTGATCTACGTCATCGCCAGGGGCAGGGGCATGGCGGAGCGCGACCAGAAGCAGGCGAAGGAAATGGACGCGGCCTTCAAGCAGTACGTGCGGGAGGCCGCCGCGGGCGACGGCGGAGCGGCGGGCGGCAACGTCGACCAGCTGTCCAAGCTCGCCGAGCTCAAGAGCCAGGGCCACATCACCGAGGACGAGTACACCAAGGCGAAGGCGAAGCTCCTCGCTTGACCTGCTCGACGGGCTTGACCTGCTCGACGGGCTTGACCTCGACCTCGCTTGAGGTTGAACAGTGGGCGGTGCGGATCATCCGACCGCCCACTGCGTCATGTCCAGGGGGAAGCACCGTGCACGCCATCCGTCTCCACGCGTTCGGCCCGGCAGGCAACCTGCGCCACGAGAAGACCGGGGACCCGGAACCCGGCCCCGGCGAGGTGCGCATCGCCGTCGCCGCCGCGGGTGTCCATGTGATCGACACCGCCATCCGCTCCGGCGACCCCAAGGGCCCCTACCCGCTGCCCGAACTGCCCACGGTCCCCGGCCGCGAGGTGGCCGGCACCGTGGAGGCCACCGGGGAGGGCGTCGGCCCGGAGTGGCTCGGCCGGCCCGTCGTCGCCCACCTCGGCACGGTGCCGGGCGGATACGCCGAACTCGCGGTCACCGCCGTCGAGAAGCTCCACGTACTGCCGGACGGCCGCGACGCCGCCGAAGCCGTCGCCATGATCGGCACCGGCCGCACGGCCATGGGCATCCTGCGGCAGACGCCCCTCGGCCCCGCCGACACGGTCGTGGTCACCGCGGCGGCGGGCGGTCTCGGCTGCCTGCTGGTGCAGGCGGCGCACGCCGCGGGCGCGGTCGTCCTCGGGCTCGCCGGCGGGCCCGCCAAGACCGCGCGCGTCCTGGAGCTGGGCGCGGACGCCGCCGTCGACTACTCCGCCGAGGGCTGGACGGACACGGCCGAAAAGGCCCTGGCCGGGCGGCCGGGCACGGTCGTCCTCGACGCCGTCGGCGGCGGCCTCGGACGCGGCGCGGTGGACCTGCTGGGCCCCGGCGGGCGGCACGTCGTGTACGGCTGGGCGTCCGGCGGGCCGCTGCGGTTCACGCCCGGGGAACTGGCCGCGCGCGGCATCACCTCTTCGGTGGTCCTCGGTCCGCCCATGCTGCGGATCGGCCTGCGGACGCTGGAGGAGGAGGCCCTCGCCGCGTGGACGTCCGGCCGGCTCACCCCCGCCGTGCAGCGCTTCCCGCTCGCCGAGGCCGCCGCCGCGCACACGGCGCTGGAGGGCCGCGGCACGATGGGCAAGGTCGTCCTCGTGCCGTAGGGGCCGCGGCACCGGTTGCCGGATCCCTGGGCGCCGCCGTGTGGCCGCGGCCGGTCCCGGGCAGGGAGGAAACGTGACAACAGCGACGCACTCCCTGCGCGCGGTCCCGCTGACCGGAGGACCGGTGGAGATCCGCGGCGCGCTCGACCTGGAGCGGACGCGCGCCGGGCTGCTGCCGCGGCGTCTTCCGGCGTGGACGCGGTCGCAGTACCCGGACGTCTTCATGGACGAGACGACCGCCCTGCCCTCCGGCGTACGGCTGGCGTTCCGCACCGCCGCCCGAGTGGTCGAGCTGGAGCTGCTGACCTCGGTCTGGCAGCTGGCGGGGACCTCAGAGCCGCTGCCCGCCGGGGTCGTCGACCTGGTCGTCGACGGCAGGCGCGCCGGCAGCGCCCCCGCGCCGCCCGGGGACGTGCTCCACAAGCCGGACCTCTTCGCCGAGCCCTCCCGGCGCGAGGCGGGGGCGCCGGGGCGGGTCCGCTTCGACGGCCTGCCCGGCGGAGAGAAGGACGTCGAGCTGTGGCTGCCGCAGCAGACCCGCACCGAGCTGGTCGGGCTGTGGGCGGACGCCGAGGTGCTGCCGCCGCGCCCGACCGGCCGGCGGCGCTGGATCCACCACGGCAGCTCCATCAGCCACTGCGCCGCGGCGGAGTCCCCGACCGCCACCTGGCCCGCGCTCGCCGCGGCCCTGGCCGGGGCCGAGCTGCTCAACCTGGGGCTCGGCGGCAACGCGATGCTCGACCCGTACGTCGCCCGGACCATCCGGGACCTGCCGGCCGACCTGATCAGCCTCAAGCTGGGCATCAACATCGTGAACCGGGACGCCTTCCGGCTGCGCTCCTTCGGCCCGGCGGTGCACGGCTTCCTCGACACCGTCCGAGACGGGCACCCGGACGTCCCGCTGCTGGTCGTCTCTCCCATCAGCTGCCCGGTCGTGGAGACCACCCCCGGCCCGACCGCGCCCGACCTGTCGGCCGCCGTCCCGCGGGTGGTGGCCATGGGCTCTCCCGCGGACGTCCCCGGCGGCGCGCTCACGCTCACCGTCATCCGGGCGGAACTGGCCCGGATCGTCGCGGCCCGGGCCGCCTCCGGCGACCAGAACCTGCACTACCTGGACGGCCGCCGGCTCTTCGGCCCGGGCGACGTCGCCGACCTGCCGGACGACCTGCACCCCAACGCCGCGGGCTACCGGCGGATGGGACGGCGCTTCGCCGCGCTGGCCTTCGGGCCGCGCGGGCCGTTCGCGGAGCGCCGGCGGTCCGGTCCGGGCGCGGTCAGCCCACGGTGAGCGGGCGCAGGACGCCGTCCGGGTCGTGGCGCCGCCAGAGCTCGCGCACCCGCGCGCCGGTGGCGCCCGGGTAGGCGCGGTCGAAGACGCCGGGCCCGGTGCCGCTCTCGAAGTTCACATAACTGCCGGTGCCGTGCTCGCGGACCGGCGCCCACAGGCGGTGCAGGTCGTCGTGCCCGTGCGGCGGGAAGAGGTTGCCCTGCGCCATGACCTGTGCGGTGCGGTGGGCGTAGGCGGTGGCGCCGGCCGGGACGTCGTTGATCGCGCCCCCGAGCGAGCGCAACTGGACGAAGGCCGGCCGGTGCCGGTCGCCGGCGGTCGCCATGACGGCGCGCGCCGCGTCCCGGGTCAGCGCCGGCAGCAGCGAGTTGGTGCTCACCACGGGCTGCCGGCCGGTGTTCGCGTGCTCGTGGGCGCCGGAGACCAGCGCGGTGTACGCGGCGAGCTGCGCGGTCGCCTGGAGCGGGCGGTGCCGCCCGGACAGCAGGGGGCCGAGGGCCTCGCGGACGCGGTCGGGGTCGTCGTCGGCCGCGGCGACGGTGACGGAGAGCGCGAGGGCCGGGCCGTTGGACAGGATGTGGGCGGCCGAGGTGAGCGTTCGCGGCGCGGCGGCCATCGCGGACGCCCACTGCGCCAGCGCGCCGCCCGCGGGGTCGGCCTCGAAGACCAGCTGGGCCACGCCGATGTCCCCCAGCTCCATCGCCTCGATCTCGAAGGCGGTCACGACACCCACGCCCGCGCCCGCCCCGCGCACCGCCCAGAACAGGTCCGGGTGGTGCGCGGCGTCGGCGCGCAGCGCGGTCCCGTCGGCCAGGACGAGTTCGGCGGCGCGCACCCGGTCGACGGTGAGGCCGTACGTGCGGGCGAGCCAGCCGATGCCGCCCGCGGTGGCCAGGCCGCCGGCCGCGACGTTGCCGTGGTCGCCCGAGCTGACGGCCAGCCGGTGGGGCGCGAGGGCGGCGGCAACCCGGCCCCAGCGGGCGCCCGCGCCGATCCGCACGAGGCGGGTCCCCCGGTCCAGGACCCGTACCTCGTCGAGCCCGGAGAGGTCGACGACGACACCCCCGTCGTTGGACGACCGGCCGGACAGCCCGTGGCCGCCGGAGCGCACGGAGACGGGCAGCCCCTGCGCCCGGGCCGCCGCGAGGGCGGCCGCGATGTCGCCGGGCCCCCGGACGAGGACCACGGCGGCGGGGCGGGCGACGGTGGTGTAGGTGGAGCGCAGCAGCGGGTAGCGGGAGTCGCCGGGGAGCACGGTCCGCTCCGCGAGGGCGGCCGGCACGGCGAAGGCGGCGGCCGGGGCGGCGCCGTGGCCGGGGTTCACCGGGCCACCCGCTCGCGTACGGCGGGCACGACCTCGCGGGCGAAGACCTCCATCTGCCGCCGGTGCGCGGTGACGGGCCAGAAGACGAAGGTGTCGAAGCGCAGTTCGGTCGCCCATTCGGCGAGGGTGTCGGCCCACCGGCCGGCGTCCCCGTTCAGGCCGGGGGCCCCGGAGCCGCCGATCACGCCGATCACGTTGTAGATGCGGCGGACGCGCGCCGGATCGCGTCCGGCGGCGTGGGCGGCCTCGTCGACGATCCGCTGGCGCTCCGGCACCTCCTGGGGCGGGACGTAGATGTTCAGCGGCGAGATCCAGCCGTCCGCCGCCCGGCCCGCGACCGCCAGCATCCGCGGCCGCTGCCCGCCGAGCCACAGCTCGACCCGGCGCTGCGGCACGGGGCCGGCCTGATAGCCGGGCACGGTGAGCACCTCGCCGCGGTGCCGCACGGGGCCGCCGTCCAGGGCGGTCCGCATGATCCGCAGCGATTCCTCGGTGTACGCCACCACCTCGCGCGGCGGCATCGGCGGCGCCCCCATCGAGCCGATCGCCTCCGGTATCCCGCCGCCGCCCACGCCGAGCCGGAACCGCCCGCCGGAGGCCGCGGCCAGGCTCGCGGCGGCCTTGGCGAGCATGACCGGGGGCCGCAGCCGCAGGTCGGCGACGTCGGTGAAGACGGAGATGCGCGAGGTGCGGGCCGCGACGAGGGCGGACAACGTCAGCGCGTCGAGGTGCCCGGGCTGGTACGGGTGGTCCTGCAGGGCGAGCAGGTCCAGCCCCGCGGCGTCCGCGGCGGCGGCCAGCTCCAGCGTCTCCGGCAGGCGGTCGGCGTCCGGGTCGAGGCTCAGTCCGAAGCGGAGCCGCTGTGCACGGTCGGTGGTGTCCATGGCTTCAGCGTCGGGGGGCCGTCGCCTTCGACAAAGACAAGGGTTAGTGGCTAATATTTTGTAAGTGACTTTCTATGAAACCACCGACTCCGGCATCGACGCCGAGGCCTGCACCGCCTTCCAGGCCGTCCTCGAACAGGTCGGCCGGCGCTGGACCGGCGCCGTCCTGCTGGCCGCCGCCCGCGGCGCCCGGCGCTTCACCGACTACCGCCGGATGGTGCCGGGCATCTCCGACCGGCTGCTCTCGCAACGCCTCAAGGAGATGGAGAGCCTCGGCCTCATCGGCCGCGAGGTCGTCCCCAGCACGCCCGTGCAGGTCCTCTACCGCCCCTCCGCCCGCGGCACCGAACTGCTCGCCGTCCTCGAACCGCTCATCGCCTACGGCCTGCGCCACGCGCCCGGCCCGCCGGCCGCCTCCGTGCCGGTTCGCTGACCCCGCAGCCCGGGTGGACAGCGGCGCCCGGGTCGGCCAGGCTGCCTCGGCGATCTTGTGCGGGCGAGGGATGGGGAGTTCGATGGAGCGCGTCCGTTTCCGGCCGACCTGGTACCAGAGACTGGCGCCGCTGCTGCCCGGCGCCCTCCTCGTCACCTCCCTGACGATCGCCGCGCCGCTGCTCTCGCCCCACCCCGCGGGCCCCGACTTCACGTTCGCGGCGGCGGTGTGGCTCGCGATGCCGGCGGCGCTGCTGCTGTCCGCGCGGTTCGGCGTCACGCTGACCCCTACGGCCGCGGTGGTGCACAACCCGCGGCGCAGGACGATCCGCTGGGCGGACGTCCAGGGCATCTGGGTCGAGTCGGGCACAGGAGTGCGGCGGGTGGTGATCTGCGAGGCGGGCGGCCGGCTCACCCGTCTGCGGGCACCCGCCACCGGCGTGCTGTACCAGGACGCGGCCTTCGAGGAGAAGTTCCGGACCATCGGCGAGTGGTGGCTGCGCCACCGCGGACCGCAGTGGACTCCCCTGCCCCAGCCGTGGCGCAGCCGGTGAGCCGGCTCCCCGACCCCGCGTCCGCGCGCTCACACTCACCCGGCTCCGCAATGAGTCACGCAAGAAACGCAAAATACGAACAGCCAGCCGCACTTGTGCATCACCATGCCGAAAACATCGCGCAGGAGCCTTGTGAACCGGCCTGACGGATCCTTACTGTCGCCTCACCTCACGACGTCCGCTCCGCCTCGAACGTCCCGGGCGGTCGCGCCTTACGAGAGAAGAGCTGGGGATGACACGGAGCAGCAGGAGTGCGTGGCGAAGAGCCGTGGCGGTCGTCGCGGTGGCGGCCGGCATCGGCGCCGGCATCGGCCCGGTCGGCGCGACGGCCCAGGCCGGCACCGCGTCGGCGAAGGGCGCGGTCCGTCCGGTCGTGACGCGGGCGGCACTTGACCCGGCGCTGGTCGAAGGCCGCGGCGCCGACCTCGGGTTCGTGGAGCAGGAGGCCGAGAACGCCGTCACGGACGGGGAGGTCATCGGCCCGGACCGGACCGCGTACACGCTCCCCGCGGAGGCGTCGGGCCGCAGGGCGGTCACCCTGCGGCCGGGCCGGTACGTGGAGTTCACGCTGCCGAGCGCCGCCAACGCGATCACTGTGCGGTACAGCGTCCCGGACGCGCCCGGCGGTGGCGGCATCACCGCGCCGCTCGACGTGACGGTGAACGGCCGCGCCCGTACGACGATGACCCTGACCTCGCAGTACTCCTGGCTCTACAACCAGTACCCGTTCTCCAACGACCCTCGGGCCGGACTGCTCCACGACGACTGGTGGATCACCGAGTGCGGCTGCGTGCCCAACGCGACCACCCCGGCCCCGGTGATCTCCAAGCCCTTCCGTCCGAACCACTTCTACGACGAGCAGCGCCTCCTGATGGGACGGACGTACAAGGCGGGCGACCGCGTCCGGCTGACCGTCCCCACGCGCGCCGGGGCCGTGCCGACGACCGTGGACCTCCTCGACTCCCAGCTCGTCGCGCCGCCCCGCGTCTCGCTGCTCGCCGCCAACGTCCTCGCCTTCGGTGCCGACCCGACCGGACGCCGGGACTCCGCGGGCGCCCTCGACAAGGCGATCGCCTTCGCCCGCCGCGCGCACCTGAAGGTCTACGTCCCGCCGGGCACCTACCAGGTCAACCGGCACATCATCGTGGACGACGTCACGATCGAGGGCGCCGGCAGCTGGTACACGGTCTTCAAGGGCAGGGAGGTCGCGCTCGACTCCCCCGCCCCCGACAACTCCGTCCACACCGGCGTCGGCTTCTACGGCAAGGACGCGTCGGCCGGCGGCAGCCGCGACGTCCACCTGTCGGGCTTCGCGATCGAGGGCGACGTCCGCGAACGCATCGACACCGACCAGGTGAACGGCGTCGGCGGGGCGATGAGCGACTCCACCATCGACGGCCTGTACATCCACCACACCAAGGTGGGCATGTGGTTCGACGGCCCGATGTCGGACCTGCGGATCACGGACAACGTCATCACCGACCAGATCGCCGACGGCCTCAACTTCCACACCGGCGTCACGGACTCGGTCGTCCGCAACAACTTCGTCCGCAACTCCGGCGACGACGGGCTGGCGATGTGGTCGGAGAAGACGGGCAACGCCCGCAACACCTTCGACCGCAACACCGTGCAGTCACCCGTGCTCGCCAACGGCATCGCGGTCTACGGCGGTACCGACAACACCGTCTCCGGCAACCTGATCGCCGACCCCGTCCGCGAGGGCAGCGCCCTCCAGGTGGGCTCCCGCTTCGGCGCCGAGCCGTTCACCGGGCACCTGTGGATCACCGGCAACACCACGGTGCGGGCCGGCACGTACGAGCTGAACTGGAACATCGGCCTCGGCGCGATCTGGTTCTACGCCCTGGAGAGGAACATCGACGCCGACATCCGCGTGACCGGCGACCACTTCCTCGACAGCACCTACAACGCGATCATGCTGGTCGCCGACTGGCCGGTGAAGGACACCTACTCGATCAGGAACGTGCACTTCAAGGACATCCGGGTGGACGGCACCGGTACCTCGGTCGTCAGCGCCCGGGTCGCCGGCTCGGCGTCCTTCGAGAACGTCGACGCCCGCAACGTGGGCGCGGTCGGCGTCAACAACTGCGGGTCCTTCAACTTCCCCGCCACCGGCTCCGAGTTCTCCCTGACCGACCTCGGCGGCAACGACGGCGGCGGCACCACGGGTCCCTGGCTTGGCGCGTGGCAGCTGCCCAACACCATCACCTGCGACGACCGTCCCCCGGTCGTCGCTCCCCCGGGTCCCACCCCCTGGTGACGAGCGCCCGTGCCCGGCCCGTGGGAGCCACGGGCCGGGCGCGGGCCCGCCCGCGGGGGCGACTTGACCGAACCCATAACCGCGCACCCCCTCCGGGACACCTGCGGATCCGCAACCGGCCATCTCCGCTTCGCCGAACGGGTGTCGGGTGGACACGGGCCGGCGACCAGCCGGCACATCACCCGTAAGGAACACGCAATGACACTTCGCGGGACGAGAACCGTGGGGACCGGCGCGCGCCGGACCGCCGTGGTCACCGCGCTGGCACTCGCGCTGACCGGCGCCGTGGGCGGGGCCGTGGCCACCGCCTCGGCCCCGGCGGGCGAGGAGACGCAGGGCCGCACGCCCGTCCGTGACTGGCTGCCGCAGACGCCGCAGAACTGGCCGCTCGTGGTGGACCACACCCGTACGCCCGCCGAGACCGTCACCCGCGGCCTGCAGCACTACAGCGAGACGTACGACACCGTCGGCGGCCGCCAGCAGATCCAGGTGCTCAGCGCCGACCTCGACGACCCGAACCTGCGGATCGGCATGGTCCAGGCCGGTGACACCGTCACCAACCCGGCGGACGAGACGCCGTCGTCGATGGCGCACCGCACCGGCGCCGTGGCCGGCGTCAACGGCGACTACTTCGAGATCCACGCCAGCGGACGCCCGCTCGGCGGCATCATGACCGACGGGCGCCTGCTGAAGAGCCCCAAGCCGGGCTTCGCCTCCCAACTGGGCGTCAAGCCGGACGGCACCATCGTGATGGGTTCGCAGACCTTCTCCGGCACGATCACCGACGGCTCCGCGACCCGTGCGCTCACCTCGGTGAACACGGTGAACGACCTGACCGCCGGCGGCATCACCGAGGTCACCCCCGACCTCGGCGACACCCCCGGCCTGCCCAAGGCCGCCACGCTGGTGCTCGGCCACGTCACCGACGGCGGATTCGTCGTCGAGGAGGTGCGGACCGGCGTCACCACCGTGCCGCGGCTCTCCACGGACCAGTTGGGTCTGCTCGGCGCCGGCGACGGCGGGCAGTGGCTGACCGACACCCTGCACGGCGGCGACAGGGTGGGCATCGCCACCCGCTTGTCGCCCGACAACGATGTCACGCAGCTGATCAGCGGCGTCGACACCCTGGTGAAGGACGGCGCGGTCTACAAGGACCCGACCGGCACCCCGCCGAGCGGCGCCAACCCGGAGACCGCGGTCGGCGTCACCAAGGACGGCAAGCACGCCATCGTCGTGGCCGTCGACGGCCAGGGCGGCGCCGCCAGGGCCTTCGGCGTGACCCGCGACCAGGCCGCGGGCTACATGGTCGCCCACGGCGCCTACAACGCCATGCTCTTCGACGGCGGCGGCTCCACCGGCATGGTCAGCCGCGCCCCCGGCGCCGACCGGGCCGAGATCGTCAACACACCGTCCGACCAGCCCGGCAACACCGAGCGTCCGGTCGCCAACGGCATCTTCTTCTACTCCACCGCCAAGGAGGCCGGCCCGGCCGTCGAGGTCGTGGTCAACGACGGCGAGCAGGTCACCACCGTC
This sequence comes from Streptomyces sp. PA03-3a, assembly GCF_033792735.1. Lineage (NCBI taxonomy): Bacteria > Bacillati > Actinomycetota > Actinomycetes > Kitasatosporales > Streptomycetaceae > Streptomyces > Streptomyces sp. PA03-3a. The sequence continues at coordinate 102,658 of NZ_JARAVM010000028.1, read as the reverse complement.
GCCGGCGGCTCCGTCCCGCTCGCGGTGCACTCCGTCGACCGGCTCGCGAACCCGGCGGCCGGCCAGGTCGACGTGCGCGTCGAGCCCTCGTCGCTGGCCTCGTACGAGGACGGCAGGCTCACGCCGCACCGTACGGGTTCGGGCCGGATCATCGCCCGGAACGGCCGCGCCGTCACCTCGGAGAAGCTCGAGGTCGTCAGCAGGCTGGCGGGTCTGGCGGTCTCCCCGGACAAGGCCGACCTGGACAACGGCGCCACCCAGCAGCTGACCCTCTCCGGCACCGTCAAGGACGGCGGCGAGGTGCGGATCCCCGCCGAGGCGGCCACCTGGAAGGTCACCCCGGAGAACCTGGGCACCGTCGACGCGCACGGCCTGTTCACCGCGAGCGGCGACGTCGGCGGTCTGGCCGAGGTCAGTGCCCAGGTCGCCGGCACCACCACGACCACCTCGATCGCCGTCGGCAGCGTGAGCAAGGTCATCGACCCGATGACCAGCCCGGACGTGTGGCGGCTCAGCAACAACACCACCGGCAAGCCGGCCACCCTCGCCGCCGACCCCGGCGTCGTCCCGCCCGGCTCCACCGAGTCCGGCTCGCTGCGCCTGGACTACTCGATGCCGGCCGGCTCCGGCGTCAAGCAGCTGGTGCTCTCGCCGCGCACGACCCTGAAGACCGACACCGACAACGGCCAGGTGCCCACCGGCATCGGCGTGTGGATCAAGGGTGACGGCAACGGCATCGAGCTCGCCGAGAAGTACATCGGCGTCAACGGCTCGTCGACCACGCTGTACCCGACGTTCGTGACGTGGAAGGACTGGCACCTGGCGGTCGCGCAGCTGCCGGCGGGCATGCAGTTCCCGCTGACCATCAGCTTCATCGACTTCCTGGCGATCAGCCCCAGCACCGCCTACGGCGGTTCGCTCAACGTCGCGGGCCTGCAGGCCCTCTACTCGCCGCGTCCGGTCACGGTGCCCGAGTACCACGCGATCCCCGACAACCCCAAGTGGCTGTCCTTCGAGGAGGACTCCGCCGACTTCGCCAAGCGCGGCACCACGATCCTCACCGGTGACGACGCGCACCTGCTCGCGAGCGACCCGGGTTCGGTCAGCAGCAACGTGATGGACTCCATCGCCGGGCGGCTGCCCACCCTGTCCCCGCAGGCACGCCCGGACTCCGCCCAGTTCCTCGGCGACATGCCGGACGACGGGAAGCCGGCGGACCTGCGGTACGCGAAGTCCAAGATCGACGCCCTCGGCGTCCCCGGGCGCGACATCGTCGGCAACCACGAGATCACCCAGGGCGCCGACGCCGAGAACGGCAACTACAGCGACACGTTCGGCGAGACTCACTACGCGTACAGCCAGGGCGCGGCGCGGATGATCGTCACCGACAACTCGCACGGCAGCCTGCAGTCCTCGGACCCGTTCCAGAACCCCGAGGGCGTTCAGTACCCCTGGCTGGTCCAGCAGTTGACGGACACCACCGCCAAGGACGTGCTGGTCATCACGCACATGCCGGCCTACGACCCCCACCCGGCCGCGAACAGCCAGTTCACGGACCGCTGGGAGGCGCGGATGTACCTCCGGCTGGTGCAGCGCTACCAGGAGACGCACCCGAAGCAGCACGTGATCATGATGTACGGCCACGCGCGCGGTTTCGCGGAGCAGATCCTCAACCCCGAGGGCGAGAGCGTCGGCACCGAGCAGGGCGGCATCCCGCAGTTCACCTTCGCGGACCTCGGCATGCCCGCCTACGCCCCGGCCGACCAGGGCGGCATCTACCACTTCGGTCTCGTCCGGATCGGTGACGACGGCAACCTGCAGTACACCGTCGAGCCCGCGCTCGCCTCGATCAGGGTCACGGGCCCCAAGGACCCGATCGCCCGGGGCGACCGCGTCGACCTGACCGCGACCGGCGACCAGATCGCCGGTGACAACATCGCACCGCTCACGATCCCGATCGCGGACCCCGCGTCCCACGTCTGGACGTCGAGCGACCCCAAGGTCGCCTCGGTGGACCCGTCCACCGGCGCCCTGACCGCCCACCGCCCCGGCACCGCGACCGTCACGGTGACCAGCGGCGGTGTGACGGGCACGGCCCAGGTCACCGTCCGCTGACCCCGCGGGGGTGCCCGCCCGGGCGGGCACCCCTGTCGCGGGCCGCGACCGCGCGCCCGCCCGCCACGACCCGGGCCTCTCACGGCAGTCGGTCGAGGGGCGGCCGTACGCGTTCCCCCCGCCACCGCCGTGCCGGTCCCAGCAGCGGGACCCGCATCACGCACAGGGCGAAGGCGAGCTGGCCCGACACGGGGATGACCAGCTGCTCCTCGACGTTCCGGAAGAGCAGGAACCAGGTGGGCAGAGGCAGGAGACCGGCCGGCGGAAGCCGGAACGCCAGGCTCGTGCGCGAGTTGAGGAGGGCGTAGTAGGCGCTGATCAGGAGTGACGGGATCGCGATCAGGGGGACGAGGGTGCCCAGAACGATTCCCCCTCCCCGGGCAGGTGGAGGTCCACCACCACCCAGGTGAGCGCGTAGGTCGCGGCGTAGCGCACGACCAGATCGCCGAGCCGCAGCCCGACGAACCCGAGATTGCGCCAGGGCGCGTCGGGATCCACAGCCGTCCCCCTCGTGACACCACGACTCAGCGGCACGCCGAGGTGGCATCCGCTGCGCAGGTCATCCCGGCAGCAATCTTGAACGTGTTCAATTCTGAGCGGACCACCCCCACGTACGCAGGATTCGGCGCCCCGCCGCCGCTACCCACGGCAGGTCCGCGGCGACTCACGGCGCCGCGCGCAGCCCTGCCCGGATCAGCGAGTCCAGCCGCCGCCAGGCCGGGGAGGCGGCGTTGATCCGGCCCTGGACGAGCGCGGGGATCCCGGAGGCCTCGTCCGCCTCGGGGGGCGTGCCCGCGCCGTAGCGGCTCAGGGTGGCCTCGGCGATCCGCCGGGCCAGCTCCTCGACGCGGGGATCGCCGGGATCGAGGCCGTACGCGTGGTCGTACCGCAGGAAGAGCTGCCGCAGCGCGGGATCGGACAGCATCTCGCTCTGGTCCCGGAAGAGCTCGGCCGCCCGGTCCGGGTGGGTGGCGAAGACCAGGATCCACAGATCCCGCTGGAGCTCGACCCACCGTGCGGTGAAGCCCCACCGCTCCAGGGCCTCCAGGTGGGCGTGGACCGCGGCGGGCAGCAGTGTCGGCTCGCCGGAGGCGAGTTCGCGCAGACGCGCCTGCGTGGCCTGCAGCCCGCGGATCCGGTCGGTCAGCCGGTCGTCGATGTCGAGCAGCGCCCGGCGCAGCTCCTCCTCACCGGCCGTCATCAGTCCGCGGATCCGGGCCAGCGGGACGCCGGCTTCGGCGAGCGTACGGATCCTGATGAGGGCGACGACGTCGTCCGCACCGTACCGCCGGTATCCGGAGACGTCGCGATCGGGCTCGGGCAACAGTCCCTTGGCGTGGTAGACCCGGACGGTCTTGACCGACACTCCGACGTACCCGGCGAGCTGCCCGATGGTGATCACCCGGCAATCGTGACACTTGACCCTGCCCCAGGGGCAGGGCCGCACCCTGACGCCATGGTGAACACGAACTTCGACCGCGAGACCCTGCGCGAACTGGCGGACGCCGGGAACGAGACCGCCCTCGACCGGCTGGCCGACCTCGCCGACGCCGCCGGGGACACCGAGGAACTGGGCGAACTGCTGGACGAGGGCTGCCTGCACGCCGGGTTCCTGCTGACGCGCCGCGCGTCCGCCGCGGCCGACCTGCGCGCACTGCAGCGCATCGCCGACGCGGGGTACGAAGGGGCCGGGACGGAACTCTCCCGCCTGCTGGGCGCCCCGTGCGCGGCGGCGCGTACGCGCACGGGGGACCGCACATGACGTCCCTGCCGTCAGGACGATGCCGCGGCCGACGGGCAGCAGCGAGCCCGCCCGGTCAGTCGTGCAGAAGACCGAGTCGCTCGGTGGCCCGCCGCCATCCCGCCGCGTCCGCCTGGGCGCGGGTGCGGAGCCGCGCCGCCACTTGCCGCAACTGCGCTCCGTCCGCCTCCCGGACCGACAGGAGGTCCTCCCTCTGACGTCGCACCTCGGCACCCGGCCCCGGCAGCCGGGGATCGTGCCGATCCGCGGCCATGGCGGTGACCTGGAGGCAGCGGAGGGCTCCGTCCCAGGGGCCGCCGGCGCAGGCCGCGGCCGCCTCCTCCATGGCCGCGAGCGCGTCAAGATGCATCATCACCGCGCCCTCGGGCTCCGCCTCCTCCAGGAACTCCTCCAGATCGGGGGCCTCTTCGCCGGGATCCTCGTCCTCGTCGCCGGCGAGCGGCACGTACGAGCGGAACACCTCGGTCATCGACAGGGTCTGGTAGTCCGCGACGTGCCCGGCCAACTCGTCGGCGACGTCCCGTATCCGGGTGGACGCGGATCCGTCCCCGTCCCCGCCCCCGTCCCCGTCCGCGTCCGGGAACCCGGCGACGGACCAGCATTCCCGGAGCAGTTCCCGCGCCGCTTCGGCCGCCCGGGGACCGTGGCGAAGGAAGCGCTCGTCGCCCAGGCACCCCGATATGCGCTCGGCCGCCGCAAGGCCGACCAACCCGGCCGCCCCCGGGTCGAGGGCGCCCAAGGCCGTCTGCCACTCGCGGAATTCCCAGTTCTCCATGCCCACCCCTGATACGACGCGTCCGTAGCGGCCGGCGTTCTCCCAGTCAGGTGGAAGCACGCCGTTTTCCATGCCCCGCGTGCGGCTGACGGTATCCACCTGCGCGGGATGGCGAACGTCTGCGCCGACGCGCCCCGAGCCGGCCACTCGCACCTTGCCCCGCAGGAAGCCCAGCCGCGAACGCCTACGTCTGCGTGGCGGCCACCATCGGCAGCGAGGCCCTTCCCGACAGCCGTGAGGAACCCGGGGCCCCGATCGCCGACCCCGCCATGACCTCGCGCCCCGCCCGATCGGCATCACGATGGACGTCTACACCCACGTGACATCGGCCACACAGCGTGAGGCCATCAGCCACAGGGACCGTCTGCTCAGACGCCGCCTCGACCGTGAGTGACCGCCCCCGTTGATGTCACCCGTGGATGTCAAACGCCCCGGACCGATCATGGTCCGGGGCGTCGTCGCTGCTCCCAACTGGAGCCGCCTGTCGGGTTCGAACCGACGACCTTCGCTTTACAAGAGCGGTGCTCTACCAGCTGAGCTAAGGCGGCACGGCACCGTCCCCGCTCCGGGGTGCCCGGGTGACGGGTGGGGCCATGAGAAGTGTACCCAGGCGGGGAGGGGGGAGGGTCCGGGAATTGAGGGCCGGGAGGGTGCTGACAAAGCGGGGCGGGCCAGGTAGCGTCGCGGAAGGTCCACACCCTGTGGACTAGACCTCATTCCTTTACTCGGATCGTCCGGCACGTTCCTGCCGGTGAAGGGACCACTGCACCATGGCTACTGTCACTTTCGACAAGGCGACCCGGATCTACCCGGGGTCCGAGCGCCCCGCCGTAGACGCGCTCCAGATCGACATCGCGGACGGCGAGTTCCTCGTCCTCGTCGGCCCCTCCGGCTGCGGCAAGTCGACCTCGCTCCGCATGCTGGCCGGCCTCGAGGACGTCAACGGCGGCGCCATCCGGATCGGCGACCGGGACGTCACCCACCTTCCGCCCAAGGACCGGGACATCGCCATGGTGTTCCAGAACTACGCGCTCTACCCGCACATGACCGTCGCGGACAACATGGGCTTCGCCCTGAAGATCGCGGGCGTCAACAAGGCGGACATCCGCAAGCGCGTCGAGGAAGCCGCCAAGATCCTGGACCTCACCGAGTACCTGGGCCGCAAGCCCAAGGCGCTCTCGGGTGGTCAGCGCCAGCGTGTGGCGATGGGCCGCGCGATCGTGCGTGAGCCGCAGGTCTTCCTCATGGACGAGCCGCTGTCCAACCTGGACGCCAAGCTCCGTGTCCAGACCCGTACGCAGATCGCCTCTCTGCAGCGCCGCCTCGGCACCACCACGGTCTACGTCACCCACGACCAGACCGAGGCCATGACCATGGGCGACCGCGTGGCGGTGCTCAAGGACGGTCTGCTGCAGCAGGTCGACACCCCGCGCCACATGTACGACCGCCCGGCCAACCTCTTCGTCGCGGGCTTCATCGGCTCCCCGGCGATGAACCTGGTCGAGGTGCCGATCGCCGACGGCGGCGTGAAGTTCGGCAACTCCGTGGTGCCGGTCGAGCGTGACGCGGTGCAGGCCGCGGCCGACAAGGGCGACCGCACGGTCACCGTCGGCGTCCGCCCCGAGCACTTCGACATCGTCTCCAGCGACGGCTCGGGCCTGTCGAAGGACGCGCCGGCCGGTCTGGCCGTCACCGTGAACGTCGTCGAGGAGCTGGGCGCGGACGGTTTCGTCTACGGCTCGGCCGAGGTCGGCGGCGAGCACAAGGACCTGGTCATCCGCGTCGGCGGCCGCCAGGTGCCGGAGAAGGGCTCCGTGCTGCACGTCGTGCCGCGCGCCGGCGAGAGCCACGTCTTCTCCACCTCCACCGGTGAGCGACTGAGCGACTGAGCGGCCGAGCGGTGACCGGCCGGTCACCCCACCGCTGAGGACCCATGTGGCCCGGCCCCCGCGCAAGGGGGGCCGGGCCACGGCCGTTCCAGGGAAGCCGAATCACGCCGCATTTGCGGTCATACAAGGGCGTTTCGACCATGTTCGTCAATGCGCCCGTAGTCGATCAAGGGGCATTCATCACTCATCAGAGTGGCTAAATGTCGCCAAATCATCACTCCTCGCTACCATCACTGCCGTGAACCAGGTAGCCCGCCGCATCGGCAAGTCACTCGCCCTCGTCCTCCCGGTCGTCCTCGTGCTCTCCGGAACCCTCGCCGTCACCCGCGTCCCGTGGGCGACTTCGGCGTCCGAGGCCCAAGTCCTCACCGCCTCGCACCAGAAGGAGACGGCGACCGCACGGTCGGCCCCGCAGGAGGTGCTCCGCCGCAAGCTGCTGGGCGAGGTGCAGCAGAAGAACCCCGGTGTCGCCCTGACGCACCTTCAGCGCGAGATGGCCGCGCGGCCCTCGCTGGCGCAGTACTGCGGCTCGATCGCCCGGTCGCTGGGCCGTGCCGCGGTCGCCAAGTACGGCTCGGTGCACCGCGCCCAGGCCTGGTCGCGGCCGGTCTGCGACACCGCCTTCGCGACGGGCGTGGCCTCGGTCGGATGACCCGTCGCGCGGGTCGCGTAGGGTGCGCCCATGACCGGCACGCCCGCGACCTCCCAGGCGGTGACCCAGGCCGTCCTCCTCGCCGGAGGACAGGGCTCCCGCCTGCGGCCCTACACCGACACCCGCCCCAAGCCGATGATCGAGATCCCGGGAACCGGGATCCCGATCATCGGCCATCAACTCGCCTGGCTGGCCGCCGAGGGCGTCACCGACGCCGTGGTCTCGTGCGGCCATCTCGCTGAGGTCCTCCAAGAGTGGCTCGCCGGCGCGGCGGCCGGGCTGCCGCTGCGGGTGACCACGGTCGTCGAGCGCGAACCGCTCGGCCGCGGTGGCGGCCTGAGGTACGCCGCCGCCTCGCTGCCCCGGCCCCAGGAGCCCTGGTACGCCACCAACGGCGACATCTGGACGCGGTTCTCCCTGCGGGAGATGGCCGCCTTCCACGTGGAGCGAGCCGCGGTCGCCACCCTGGCGCTGGCCCGTCCGCGCATCCCGTGGGGCGCCGTGGAGACCGACGAGTTCGGCCACGTCCTGGACTTCATCGAGTCGCCGCCCTCGCCGTTCCTGATCAACGCGGGCGTCTACGTCTTCTCCCCCGAGTTCACCGGGCTGCTCCCCGAGCGCGGCGACCACGAGCGCACGACCTTCCCCCGACTCGCCCGGGAGCGGCGCCTCGCGGGCTTCCCGCTGCCCCAGGGCGCGTACTGGCGGGCCATCGACACCGCCAAGGACCTGGCCGAGGCCGCCAAGGAACTCGCCTCCCGGCCCTGAGCGCCGGACGTCACGTCGCACAGGGGGCAGAACGGCCCAGAACGGCCCACCACGGGCACGAAGAGGCGGCCGGAGGAAGGAACCTCCGGCCGCCTCTTCCCTTGCGCCGTAGGGGCGTTACGCGACCTTCCCCGAGCCGTGCCGTGCCGGGGCGCCGAGCAGCCAGCCGGAGGTCTCCCCGCTGCCCAGCAGCCCGCCGAGCGCGCCGCCGCTGTCGGAGGAACCGCCGCCGCCGCTGCCGCCACCGCCGTTGCCGCCGCCCTGAGTCGGCGGGTTGCTGGGCACGGTGGGACGGGACGGGACGGACGGCGCGGTCTGCGCGGGCCCGCCGCCGGTGCCGCCGCCGCTGCCGGTGCTGGCCGAGGACGACCCGGGACGCGACCGCGTGGCGTTGGGCGCCGAGGACGCCGCCCCCGGGGCCGACGGCGAGGAGGACGGCGAGGACGAGGGACCGCCGGAACGGCCCGCCGAGGGTGTCGTGGAGGGCCGGGAGGACTTCTCTCCGGGCACCTCGGGCAGCGGCGAGCCCTCGAGGTTGTTGGTCGGCAGGTCCGTCGGGGCGGGGAGCTGGGACCTCGGGGTGGTGGACCGTACGGCGGTGCCGAGGGTGGCCCCGACCACGAGCGAGATCCCGGCCAGCACGGTGGCCAGCACCGCGCCGCGGCGCAGCACCCGGCGCCGCAGCTCCGTCAGCGGGGCGCGCGGGCCGAGCTTGCGCCAGGCCTCGCTGGCCAGGCGGCCGTCGGCGGAGTAGACCGGCGCCCCCGCGATGACCAGGGGGCTCCAGGCGGCGAGCAGGATGATGTCGGGCGTGTCGTACGCCGGGACGGTCCGCCAGCTCACGGTCACCAGCAGCGCCGCCGACAGCAGGGCGCCGATCGACGCCGCGAACCGCTGCCAGAGTCCGAAGACCGTCAGCACACCGGCGATGACCTGGAGGAAGGCCACCGTCAGCCCGGCGCCGATGGGGTGTGCGAGGGCGAGGTCGCGCAGCGGCTCGGCCATGCCCCACGGGTGGAGCGAGGCGAGCCAGGTGACCATCGAGCCGCGCTTGCCGCCGTCGAAGTAGACGGGGTCGCAGAGCTTGCCCATGCCGGCGTAGATCGAGATGAAGCCGAGGAAGATGCGCAGCGGCAGCAGGACGATGCCGAGGTTCATCCGGCGGCCGGGGTAGTAGGCGTGCCGGATGGGGTCCGTGCGCTCCCGGTCGCGACCGCGGCCGTACTCCTCGCCGGGCTCCTCGTACGGGTCGAAGTCGGGGTCCTCGTCCGGGCCGGCGGGCGGCGCGGTGTACGCGAACTCGTTGGTGTCCTCGGAGTCCAGGTAGTCGTCGTAGGCGCCGCGCGCGGGACGGATGCCGCCGAGCATCTCGCCGGGCGCCGGCGGCCGGCGCGGCGGGCCGACGACGGGCTGCGGCGGCTCCTCGATCCGCGGCAGCACCTGCGTCGCGGCACCGAGGTCGAGACCGTCCACCTGACCGTTGCGCACCGCGGCGAACAGCTGGCCGGCGGCGGCGTCGCCGGGCCGGCTGCGCCCGGACCACACCAGGGGGGCGCCGCGCCGCTGCGCGGCGGCGGAGGGGCGGACGGAGGTCGGGGTCACGGGGACGCGCTGGGTCCTCGTCAGGGCCCGGCCCGACGTCGCGCCGAGCTGCACGCGGAAGCTCGCGTGATTGACGATGACCTGGGCCGGGTCGGAGGAGACCTTGAGCATGTTGAGCACAGGCTCGTCGGTGATCGACGACGACCGTCCCCCCGGAGGAGTGCGGGGTGTTCTGGTGTCCACACTCATCTAACCGAGTGACACCCGATAAGGACACTGTGTGACGGGCCCCGTTGTGTCCGAGGCCCGTCAACCGGGGTTGCCGCCGGGGCGCGTCAGGGGGCGCGTCCCGGTCCGGAGGCCGGGGGCGCGCCCGTTCGGGCCCCGCGGCGCGCCGGGGTTCAGGCCCGGCGGCGCGAGGCCTCGTAGAGCACGATGCCCGCGGCGACACCGGCGTTCAGCGACTCCGCGCCGCCCGGCATCGGGATGCGCACCCGCAGGTCGCAGGTCTCGCCGACGAGCCGGGACAGGCCCTTGCCCTCCGAACCCGCGACGACGACGACCGGTCCGGCCAGCGCCTCGAGGTCCTGCAGCTCGATCTCGCCGTCGGCGGCCAGGCCGACGACCGTGAGGCCCGCCTTCTGGTAGGCCTCCAGGGTCCGGGTGAGGTTGGTGGCCCGGGCCACCTGGACCTGGGCGGCGGTGCCGGCCGAGGTCTTCCAGGCGCCCGCGGTCATCCCTGCGGCGCGGCGCTCGGGCACGACGACCCCGTGGCCGCCGAAGGCGGCGACGGAACGGACGACGGCACCGAGGTTGCGCGGGTCGGTGACCCCGTCCAGCGCCATGATCAGCGGGTCCTCGCCCGCGTCGAAGGCCTCGGCGGCGAGGTCGTCGGGGTGGGCGTACTCGTACGGCGGGATCTGCAGCACCAGGCCCTGGTGGTTGAGCCCGTTGGTGATGCGGTCCAGCTCGGGGCGCGGGGCCTCCATCAGCGGGACGCCCCGGTCGGTGGCGAGCTTGATCGCCTCGCGCACGCGCTCGTCGTTGTCGATGAACTGCTGGACGTAGACCGCCGTGGCCGGGATGTCGGCGCGCAGCGCCTCCACCACCGGGTTACGGCCGGCCACCAGCTCCGAGGTCGACTTGGCGCCCCGGCCGGAGGGGCGGCGCGACTGCGTGGAAGCGGCGCGCTTCACCTTGGCGTTGGCGGCCCGCTGCTTGGCGTGCCCCTTGCGTGCCTCCGCGGGCGGGGTGGGGCCCTTGCCCTCCAGGCCCCTGCGCCGCTGCCCGCCGCTACCGACCGTCGCGCCCTTCTTGTTGGACGTGCGGCGGTTCCTGCGCTGGCTGTTGCCGGCCATGGGTCACCTGTTTCCTGCTGCTGTTGCTGCTACTGCGTGAACGTACGTATGTCTCAATGATGACGCGGGCGCCCGGCTACCGGGAGCCGAGCGTCCAGCGCGGACCCGAGGGCGTGTCCTCGATCTCCAGCCCGGACTGCTGGAGCCGGTCGCGGATGGCGTCGGCGGTCGCGTAGTCCTTGCGGCCCCGGGCCGACTCCCGCTGCTCCAGCACCAGCCGGACGAGGGAGTCCACGACTCCGTGCAGGTCCTCGCCTCGGCCGTCGCCGGCCCAGTGCGGGTCGAGCGGGTCGAGGCCCAGGACGCCGAGCATCGCGCGCACCTCGGCGAGGCGGGCGACGGCGCTCTCCTTGTCGTCCGCGGTGAGCGCCGAGTTGCCCTGCCGGACGGTGGTGTGGACGATGGCCAGCGCCTGCGGCACGCCCATGTCGTCGTCCATCGCCTCGGCGAAGGCCGGCGGCACCTCGGCGGCCGGCTCGACCGGGCCCGCCATCTCGACGACCCGCTGCACGAAGCCCTCGATGCGCGCGAACGCCGACTCGGCCTCGCGCAGCGACTCCTCGCTGTACTCGATCATCGAGCGGTAGTGCGGGGTGCCGAGGTAGTAGCGCAGCACGATGGGCCGCCAGCGCTTGGTCATCTCGCTCACGAGGACCGAGTTCCCGAGCGACTTGCTCATCTTCTCGCCGCTCATGGTGACCCAGGCGTTGTGCACCCAGTACCGCGCGAACTCGTCGCCGAAGGCCTTGGCCTGGGCGATCTCGTTCTCGTGGTGCGGGAAGATCAGGTCGATGCCGCCGCCGTGGATGTCGAAGGCGGTGCCCAGGTACTTGTGGGCCATCGCGGAGCACTCCAGGTGCCAGCCGGGACGGCCGGGGCCCCACGGCGTCTCCCAGAACGGCTCGCCGGGCTTGACGGCCTTCCACATCGCGAAGTCGCGCGCGTCCCGCTTGCCGGTCTCGCCCTCGCTCTCCGGCTGGCGCAGGTTGTCGAGCTCCTGGTTGGACAGCTCCAGGTAGTCCGGGAAGGAGCGGACGTCGAAGTAGACGTTGCCCTCGGACTCGTAGGCGTGGCCGCGCTCGATGAGGCCGCGCATCATCTCGATCATCTCGGGCACGTGGCCGGTGGCGCGCGGCTCGTACGTGGGCGGCAGGCAGCCGAGCGCGTCGTAACCCTCGTTGAAGGCCCGCTCGTTCTCGTAGCCGATCGCCCACCAGGGGCGGCCCTGCTCGCCGGACTTGGTGATGATCTTGTCGTCGATGTCGGTGACGTTGCGGACGAACGTCACGTCGTAGCCGCGGTAGGCGAACCAGCGGCGCATGATGTCGAAGTTCAGGCCCGACCGGATGTGCCCGATGTGCGGGGCCGCCTGCACGGTCGCGCCGCACAGGTAGATCGAGACGCAGCCCGGCCGGAGCGGGGTGAAGTCACGGACCTGGCGCGCGTCGGTGTCGTACAGGCGAATAGTCACGCATCAAGGGTAGTGGCCCCGGGTGCGTGCGCCGTCCGCTTCGCGTGAGCTTCACGGTGTTGTGACGCTCGCGGGGGCCGTGGCACCGGCCGCCCGGCCTGCCGGCCGGCGGCCGCTTCACCCGTACGGCGGACGGCGCGGCCCCGCGGGCGGCGGGTCAACTCGTCCGGGCCGCCGGTCACTTCGCGTGTCGGACCACCAGGGCGGTCGCCACGGCGGCCAGTCCCTCGCCGCGTCCGGTGAAGCCCAGACCGTCGGTCGTCGCGCCGGAGACGGCCACGGGGGCGCCCACCGCGGCGGACAGGATCTTCTGGGCCTCGTCGCGGCGCTTGCCGATCTTGGGGCGCGGGCCGATGACCTGGACGGCCACGTTGCCGATGTCGTAGCCCGCCTCGCGGACGATCCGGGCCGCCTCCGTGAGCAAGGTCACACCGGGGGCGCCGGACCACTCCGGGCGCCCGGTGCCGAAGTGCGCGCCCAGGTCGCCCATGCCGGCGGCGGAGAACAGCGCGTTGCAGGCGGCGTGCGCGACGACGTCGGCGTCGGAGTGCCCGGCCAGGCCGTCCCCCTCACCCTCCCAGAGCAGGCCTGCGACCCACAGTTCGCGGCCCGCCTCGAAGGCGTGGATGTCGGTGCCGATGCCCACCTGGGGCAGCAGGGGGACGTGCGGGGCGGCGGCGGTCGGCTCAGTAGTCATCGGTGGCCCTCCTGCGGGCGAGCACGGCCTCGGCGAGGACCAGGTCCAGCGGGCGGGTGACCTTGAAGGCCTCCTCGTGCCCCGGCACGACCAGCACCTGGACGCCGAGCCGCTCCACCATGCTCGCGTCGTCCGTGACCGCCCCGGTGACCGTGGTGTGCGCCTTGAGCAGCGTCGCCCGGTCGAAGCCCTGGGGGGTCTGGACGGCGCGCAGCAGCGAGCGGTCCGGGGTGCCGACGACGGCTTCGGTGGCCGGGTCGATCTCCTTGACGGTGTCGGCGAGCGGCAGCCCCGGCACGACGGCCGGGGCCCCGTCGCGCACGGCGGCGGCGACGGCGTCGACCATGTCGACCGGCACCAGCGGGCGGGCGGCGTCGTGGACGAGCACCACCTCGACCTCGTCCGGCAGCGCGGCCAGGCCGAGCCGTACCGAGTCCTGCCGGCTCTCGCCGCCGGCGACGATCCTTATGTCCTTCGCCTCGGGCAGGCCGTGGCTGTCGAGCAGCGCCCTGACCTCGGCGACCCCGTCGGGGGGCGCCACCACCACGACCAGGGACACCGCGCGGGCGCGGGTCATGGCACGCACCGCGTGCACGAGGATCGGGACGCCGCCCAGGGTGCGCAGCGCCTTGGGCGCACCGGGGCCGAGCCGGACTCCACGTCCGGCGGCGGGAATGACTGCCGCGGTAGTCAGGTTTGTGTCCTTGGCCGAAATGGGTATCGCCTCAACGTGCCGGGCGCGAAGCCCCTGTCGGACCCTTCCGTGACCCCGACAGGGCCAGCTGCCCGGGCCCGGCACCCAGTATGCAGGGGGAAGCGACGCGCGAACGAAGACGAGGGGGCTCCTCGGCGTCGTCGAAGTGCCAGGTCACCGTGAAGGCGCCCCGGCATGCCGCAGTGCCCGGCGTATGGAACGCACCGGGCACCACGGCGGAAATCCGCGTCAGGACGCGAGGACCTCGTCGAGGAGGGTCTCGGCCTTGTCCTCGTTGGTGTTCTCCGCGAGCGCGAGCTCACTGACCAGGATCTGGCGGGCCTTGGCGAGCATGCGCTTCTCACCGGCCGACAGCCCGCGCTCCCGCTCGCGACGCCACAGGTCACGCACGACTTCCGCGACCTTGATGACGTCGCCGGAGGCGAGCTTCTCCAGATTTGCCTTGTAGCGGCGGGACCAGTTGGTGGGCTCCTCGGTGTACGGTGCGCGCAGCACCTCGAAGACCCGGTCCAGCCCTTCCTGACCGACCACGTCGCGCACGCCGACGAACTCCGCATTGTCCGCGGGCACGCGTACCGTCAAGTCGCCCTGGGCGACCTTGAGCACCAAGTAGGTCTTGTCCACGCCTTTGATCTGGCGAGTTTCGATGGCCTCGATCAGCGCGGCCCCGTGATGGGGATAGACCACGGTGTCGCCAACCTTGAACGTCATGTGACAGGTACCCCTTCCGTGGCTATCCAGGGTAACACGGGAACGGCTGGTTCTGAATGGCGTTTTCGCAGGTCAGGGCATATCTCGGGGCTTGACAAGTGCGACCGGAACGTGCTGCGAAGGACTGACGGAAGGCGGAATTCGCAGGTCGGAGCGGGTGCCGAGGGGCCCTGAAACGCCCCCGTTACACCCTGCGGACGGCCTGGACAAGGGGAGGAACATCCCGATTTGTCGCTCTCTTGCGGGGGGTCTCCCGCTACTCCGTTCGGCCGCCACGGGCTTGATGCGATCCATTTTCGCACCACGCCGGATTTCCGTCCGGCGGATGAACGGTAAATGGATCTTGCCGGTGTGGCGGGAATCGTTCGGTGGAATCCCGGAATGGATTCCGCCGCGCCCGGGCCGGACTGTCCGGCGCCCCGCGTAAGGCCCCCGGCGGCCCCTGGAACGCCCCCGGGACACCCGGGCGGGTGAAGCCCCGGCCCGCCCGGGGGTGGCCGGGTGCGGGCGCGCCGAACGGGCTCGGTAACCTGATCCCGCACCAGGTAACCCGTAAGTCCCGTACGTCCGTACCCCGCCCAAGGAGATGCCGCCGCCGTGAGCAGCAGCCTTCGACGCGGCGCTCTCGCCGCCGCCCTCGCACTCTCGCTCTTCCCGCTTGCCGCCTGCGCCGCCGGGAACAACGCGGAGACGCTGCGCATCAGGCCGGACAACGCCGCGACCAGCGTCGGCGACATCGAGGTCCAGAACGTCGTGGTGCTCACCCAGGCCACCTCCGACGGCTCCTCCTCGGTGACGGCCAAGATCTTCAACAACGGCGACGACCAGCAGACCCTGGACTCCGTGAAGGTCGGTGAGCTGGACGCCGATCTGTCCGGCCCGATCACGCTCCCCGGTCACAGCTCCGTGCTGCTCGGCGGCGACGGCAACGCGTCCGCCGTCTTCAAGGGCGGCTCCGAGAGCAAGAACGACGGGGACTTCAAGGACGTCGTCTTCGACTTCAGCAAGACCGGTGAGGTCTCCCTGCCGAGCCTGGCGCTGCCCGCCGCCGGCTACTACACCTCCTTCGGGCCGAGCGCGAAGCCCTCGCCCACCGAGACCGCGAGCCCGGGCGAGTCGCCCGCCGAGGGCGTCACGGCCTCGCCCACCGAGACGGAGACGATCACCGAGTCGCCCGCCGGCTGAGGCACCCCGGTACACGAAGGGGCCCCGGGAGCGCATCGCTCCCGGGGCCCCTTCACGTCCGGCGGTGCCGGCCGCGGCCGGTTTACGGCTCGAACTTGTAGCCCAGGCCGCGGACCGTCACCAGGTAGCGCGGGGCACCCGGGTCCGGCTCGATCTTGGCGCGGAGCCGCTTGACGTGGACGTCGAGGGTCTTGGTGTCACCGACGTAGTCGGCGCCCCAGACCCGGTCGATCAGCTGCATGCGGGTGAGGACGCGGCCCGCGTTGCGCAGCAGCATCTCCAGGAGGTCGAACTCCTTGAGCGGCAGGTCGACCTTGCCGCCGCCCACCGTGACGACGTGCCGGTCGACGTCCATGCGGACCGGTCCGGCCTCCAGCGCCGAGGGCGAGATCTCCTCGGGCTCGCCGCGGCGGCGCAGCACCGCCCGGATGCGGGCGACCAGCTCGCGCGAGGAGTAGGGCTTGGTGACGTAGTCGTCCGCTCCTATTTCGAGACCGACAACCTTGTCGATCTCGCTGTCCTTCGCGGTGACCATGATCACCGGGACGGTGGACTTCAGCCGCAGCTGCCGGCAGACCTCCGTGCCGGGCAGGCCCGGCAGCATCAGGTCGAGCAGGACCAGGTCGGCGCCGTTGCGCTCGAACTCGTCCAGCGCGTCGGGTCCGGTCGCCGCGATGGCGACCTCGAAGCCCTCCTTGCGGAGCATGTACGACAGGGCGTCACTGAAGGACTCTTCGTCCTCGACGACGAGTACTCGGGTCACGGAAGGACCTCCGGGGCGGGGATGTGATCGGGAAACGTCTCGTAGAGCGCGGAGGAGGAGCCGGAGCCGGGCCCGGGCTCCCCTTCCTCCGCCGCCACGGCGGTGGAGCGGTCCCGGGCGTCCCGGGACACCGCGGCTTCGGGCAGCCGCAGGGTGAAGGTGGAGCCCTGGCCTTCGGCGCTCCACACCGTGACCTCCCCGCCGTGGGAGGCGGCCACGTGCTTGACGATGGACAGACCGAGCCCGGTGCCGCCCGTGGCGCGCGAACGCGCCGGGTCGACCCGGTAGAACCGCTCGAAGATGCGGTCCCGGTCCTTTTCGGAGATGCCGGTTCCCTGGTCGGTCACGGAGATCTCGATCAGGTCGCCACCGGGTGCGGCGACCCTGCGGCCCGCGATCCCCACGCGGGTGCGGGCCGGGCTGTAGTTGACCGCGTTCTCGACGAGGTTGCCGAGTGCGGCCGCGAGCTGGCTGCGGTTGCCCCAGATGTACAGGTCCGGGGCACCGCCGGTGGCCATGGTGATCTGCTTGGCGTTCGCCGGATGGCGGCAGCGGTCGACGGCCTCGGCGACGAGGTCGTCGACGGCGACGGGCTCGGCGTCGTCGAGGGGGTTGTCGTCCTGGACCCGGGAGAGGTCGATGATCTCCTGGACCAGGCTGGTCAGCCGGGCGGCCTCGATCTGCATCCGGCCCGCGAAGCGCTCGACGGCCTCCGGGTCGTCACTGGCGTCCATCACCGCTTCGGAGAGCAGCGACAGCGCGCCGACCGGGGTCTTGAGCTCATGGCTGACGTTGGCGACGAAGTCTCGCCGTACCGCCTCGATGCGCCGGGCGTCCGTCAGGTCCTCGACCAGCAGCAGGACCAGGCGCGAGCCCAGTGGTGCCACCCGGGCGGAGACCGCCAGGCCCTCCCCGCGGCCGGCGCCCCGGCGGGGCAGGTCCAGTTCCACCTGCCGTATCTCGCCGTCCCGCCGCGTCTCCCGGGCCATCTGCAGCATCTGGTCGACGGCGAGCCTGCCGCCGCGGACCAGCCCGAGGGCGTACGCCGCCGAGCTCGCCTTGACCACCGTGTCGCCCTCGTCGAGGACGACGGCCGACGAGCGCAGCACGGACAGCACCGTGTCCACACCCGGCGGTAGTACGGCTGCGGCGTCGGGCCGCAGGGATGTGCGTGTGGGGCGGGCCTGTTCCCGCTCGCTCCAGCGGAACGCGAGCACAGCGATCACACCGGTGCAGAGCCCGGCGATCGCACTGGCTGCGGCGACTGCCGCGTTCACGTCCATACACCCAGGTTAGGGGGACGAAATGAGTGGCCCACAGGGTCGGAGCGTCTTCTCGAACGCGCGTTGCCAAGAGTTCACCGTGGTGTCAGTGCCGGTTCATTCCGGATGCTCGGGCGGTACGCGTGCGCCCGCGAGGTTGGGGGCGTGTCAGCGTGGGAGGACAATCCTCTTTTCGAATGGCTGAAGCGGCAACGGAAGGAATGCGATGCGCGACGCATATCACGAGGAACTCGACTCGATCGGTGACGGCCTGGTCGAGATGGCCAGGCTGGTCGGCTCCGCGATCGGGCGGGCCACCACGGCACTGCTCGACGCCGACCTCAAGCTCGCGGAGAGCGTGATCGCCGCCGACGAGAAGGTGGACGACCTGCAGCGCGAGCTGGAGAACCGGGCCATCACCCTGCTCGCCCGCCAGCAGCCCGTCGCGACCGACCTGCGGATCGTCGTCACCAGCCTGCGCATGAGCGCGGACCTGGAGCGCGCCGGCGACCTCGCCCGGCACGTGGCGAAGCTCGCACGGCTGCGCTTCCCCAACACCGCCGTCCCGCGCGACCTGCACAGCACGATCCTGGAGATGGGCCAGCTGGCTCAGCGCCTGATGGCGAAGGCCGCCGAGGTCATCGTCACCAAGGACGTCGACGACGCGCTGCAGCTGGAGGCGGACGACGACCGCATGGACGAGCTGCACCGCACGCTCTTCCAGCACCTGCTCGACGACCGCTGGAAGCACGGCATCGAGACGGCCGTGGACGTCACGCTCGTCGGCCGCTACTACGAGCGCTTCGCCGACCACGCGGTCTCGGTCGCCAAGCGCGTCGTCTACCTCGTCACGGGCGAGCACGCCGACGAGCTGTCCCCGCCGCCCACCCCGATGCCGGCGGACTAGGCCGTGTCGGCCGTACGGCGCGTGACGGCGCGCGGGGCGGGTGCACCCTCCGGGGGAAACGCTTCCGCGCGCCGTTGATGCGCCGGGGTGGGGCGTCGTTCACTGGTGAAAGGCATGCAGGCAGCCGTCGCCAACGGCAGAGGAGGGTAATCATGCCCGAGTCCCCCACGTCACCCACCGCCCGCGACCAGCCGTCCCCCGAGGGGACCCCGCAGTCCCCCGGCATCCGTGAGCTGCCCTTGCTCGGAGCGTGCGGCTGCGGATCGGGCTGCGGATGCGGCTGCCAGTCCGGAGCACCCTGCCGCTGCGGCGGCAGTTGCTGACTCCACCGACTCCACGCCACCCGCGTTCTTCACGCTCGGGGGCCCGTCCGGTCACTCCGGACGGGCCCCCGACGCCGTTTCCCCCGCTCACGCCCCGTCGTACGCGCGGCGCAGCGCGGCGAGGTCCAGCTTCTTCATGGAGTGCATCGCCTTCGTGGTCCGCGTGGCCTTCTCCGGGTCGGCGTCCGCGATCATCTCCAGCAACACCTCGGGGAACACCTGCCACGACACCCCGAACCGGTCCTTCAGCCAGCCGCAGGGGCCCTCCTCACCGCCGTCGGTGAGCTTCTCCCAGTAGTGGTCGACCTCTGCCTGGTCGGCGCAGCGGATCTGGAACGAGACCGCCTCGCTGAAGGTGAACTGGGGTCCGCCGTTGAGCGCCACGAACTTCTGGCCGTTGGCCGTGAACTCCACGGCCACCACGGACCCGGCGGGCCCCGGGCCGGCCTCGGTGTAGCGGCCGATCTTGCCGATCGCGGAGTTCTTGAAGACCGAGACGTAGAAGTCCGCCGCCTCCTCGGCCTTCCCGTCGAACCACAGGCACGTGGTGAATCCGTCGGTGGTCATCGCTGCCTCCTCCTGACGCATGGGCGCGTACGCCCTTAGGACGGCCCCGGCACCGGAAACTCATCGGCGTCACGGCGACCGCCGTCCCGGGTCATGAGCAGGTGGCCCCTGCGGAAGCGCTCCTCCGGTCCGGGCTCGCGCAGCATGCGGGCGGTCTCGGTGAAACCGGCGGTGACCGCCAGGGCGGCGAGGTCGTCGATCGGCCAGCGGTAGGCCGTCGTCACCTTGTGGTCGAACGCGTCGAGGGGGCCCCCGCCGGATTCGAAGAAGCCCAGAAGGAGGTGTCCGCCCGGGGCCAGGGTCCGGTGGAACTCGTCGAAGTACGAGGGCAGGTCGCGCGGCGGGGTGTGGATGACCGAGTACCAGGACAGGATGCCGTCCAGCTCACCGTCGGCGACGTCGTGCAGGGCGTCCATGGAGCCGACGTCGAAGCGCAGGCCGGGATACGCCTCGCGGG
Organism: Streptomyces sp. PA03-3a; assembly: GCF_033792735.1. NCBI lineage: Bacteria > Bacillati > Actinomycetota > Actinomycetes > Kitasatosporales > Streptomycetaceae > Streptomyces > Streptomyces sp. PA03-3a. The sequence goes on along the minus strand of NZ_JARAVM010000028.1, from coordinate 82,739 downwards.
CGAGGCCGATCATCACGGGCGACAGATCGACGCCGAACGCGTCCAGCCCGAGGTCCCGGAGGTGCGCGGTGACGTACCCGGGGCCGCACCCCAGGTCGGCGACGGTCCCGCCACCGGCCGCCCGCACGGAGTCGGCGAAGGCCGCTATGACCGCGCGGTCCAGCGGTAGCGAGTCGAGGTAGTCGTGGAACAGCTCGGCATAGCGGACGGCGACGGCGTCGTACGCACCGGCCGTCGAGACGGAGTGAAGGGAGGGCTCGGTCACGGGCAACGACCTCAGGCTTCTAGACATCGGTGAACCAGGAGCCGATCGACTCCCACTGGAAGGCGTCCCGCCAGCCGGCCCCGCCGGCCGTCCAACCCTGCAGGGCCGCCACGACCTTCTCCGCCGAGACCGTACGCGTCCGGTAGTGCTCGGCGGGGGCGCGGTCGCGGTACTCCAGTTGGTACGTGCCGTCCGGGCGGTGCCACACCTGGGCGTAGCACTGCTCGTCCCCGGCGCACTCCAGCACCAGGTTCCCGTCGCGGGGGAGGTTCAGCACCGCCTTTTCCAGCGCGACGCCGTGCGGGCCGCCGTCAACGGGGCGGTGGCCGGGGTGCGCGCGGGAGTCGATCTCCACGGGGTCCTCTCCTTCGGGTCGGGCGGGTGGCAGTCCGCAGGCGTCGATCAGCTTGAGGAAGAGGTCCTCCACGAACGGGTCCGCCCGTTCGGCGAGCACCTCGCGCAGCGCCTTAAGATCCGCGGTGAACCCGGCCTCGGCGGCCCAGTCGGCGATCTCCCGCGCGATTCCGGGCACCTCCGCGAGCATCCATCGGACGTTCCGCTCCTTCTCGCCCTCCCCCGGGGGCGGGTCGTCCACGGGCGGCGGGGAACCGGCGATCTCGTAGTCGGCGGCCATCTCCGGGTCGAGGAAGGCGGACCATTCCGCGCCGGACGGCGTGCGGCCGCGTACGAGGCAGACGTCGCTGTCGAAGACGCTCGCGATCAGGACGGGCGAACCGGTCGCCTCGACCAGTGCGTCCAGCCACTGGTCGTGTTCGTTGTCCGGGAGCCCCGTGCCGAGTCGCAGCGTCTGCCAGCCCCCCGGCCGCGGCCCGCACACCTCCAGGTGTTCGTCGAGCTGCTCGATGCACCGCGCGGGGTCACCGAGCACGGGCAGCCGCTCCAATGGTGTGTCGCAGCGCGCCAGGACCACATCGCCGGTGTACCCCATGGCTCCCTCCCCGAAGGCTGCCGCCGATGCTAGCGACGGCCACCGACACCGGCCCCGCGGGCGCCGCGGCGGGGCGAATCCGGTTGACCGCCGCCCGCGCGGTTGCTGTACTCCCGTGCTCGGAGGGCGACTTGGGAGGACCCGTGACCGTACTGCCGGCGAGCGTGGACCGCGACATCCTCGACCACCAAATCATGCACGCGGTGCGGACGATCCGGGAAGCATTCGGCTGCTCGATCCCCGGGGCGATCGACGGGGTCTCGGCCCGGTACGAAGTGCTGCGCAGGGAGCGCCCGAACGACTTCACCTACCCGCACGAGGAGTTCGGCCGGGGCTTCCACTCCTGAGCGGCGGTGGGCACACCGGGGCCCGGCTACTCGTCCGGCAGCGCCCGCAGTCTCGCCTCCCGCCTGTCGGCGGCCGCCGACAGGCGGGAGGCGGGCGCGGCCCCGCCGTCGCCTCCGGCCGCAGGGGTCGCCTGCAGGCCGTTCCGCGCCGCGCGCAGGACGGCCCTGGCCTGCGCCAGGTCGGCGACGACGGCGACCGGTCGCCAGGTGTGTCCGTCCCACCGCGAGATCAGACGCGGGGCGTCCGGTGCGACGTGAGCGCCCCGCAGCGGCCCCTGAGCAAGCGTGCCGGCACGGAGCCGGCCCACCTTCCGTGCCTGCCGTTCCTCGCGCCGTCGCAGCCACTGCTCCAGGGACTCGCCCTCCATGCGCACCGCATGTCCCGTCAGGCGCCGGCGCACCACGGTCGCGCGGGGACGAAGTCGCCCTGCGTCTACGGCTGGTGGGAGTCGGCCGCCGCGGGGACGGCGGCCGTCACGGTCCGCTGCGGCACGGCGTCGGGCGCATCCGCCGCCGCGACGGGCGCCGGCCGGTAGGACCGCCGGTAGAGACCGAAGGCGCCGAGGAAGAGGCACAAGCTCACGGTCGTGGCGACCACCGACATCGGTGTCCCGGCCAGGTGGCGGTGGACCGGGCCCACACCGAGCGTGCCTCCGAAGCCTGCGCAGATGTCAGCCCAGCCGCTGAGGCGCGGCGACGACACCGTCTTCCTGAGCCACGGCGGAACCCAGCCGACGCAGAGGGCGGCGATACCGGGGACGAAGGTCAGCAGCCAGTAGAGCGCCAACACGGTCCATCCGATGACATTTACAGCAAGGCCCCCCATGCGACAAATGTGCGACCCGGCGGCCGCGGGCGTGATCTTCGCACGGATGTTCCGCCCCCACCGAAAGCGGTGGCCGGGGGATCCGGGTCGAGCATGCGCTCTCGCCGGACCCGAACCGACGGACCTCATGCGCCGGCACACCGGCTGGACGGCCGATGACTGCGCCGTCAGCCTAATGGCGCAACAGGACGCGCCACCCACATGGGTGAAGATCAAGCTGGCTAGTGCCCCCACAGAGGCAATCCGTGAAAGGGGAACCACATGCGCACACGTCGAATCCTCACCGCCGTCATGGCCACGGCAGCCCTCGCCGGACTCGGCCTCACAGGCGCCGCGACTGCCACCGCCGCCGCACAGGGTGCCCCATCCTTCGTCAGCCCATCCGAGTGCAGGGACGGTGGCGGAACGCCCGCCATCAACGAGGAGGGCAACCTCTGCAAGGGCGGAACGCACGACGGGGAACAGGTCGACTAGCCCCCGCAAGGCGCCCCGCAGCCACGCGCCGCGGGGCGCTCCCGCACGGGGCCCGGCCCGGAGAGCCGCAGGCTGTGCCGAACCCGGGCGCCCCGGGTCCGGGTCGGCCTTGCGGCACTTCTGCGGACGCGGATCAGGAGCATGACCACGAAAACTCCTTCTCCTCGCCCCGGGTCTTGCCCGGACATCCCCCGGGGCTGAACTCCTGATCCCGGATGCCCGCCGAAGCGGATCAAGCCCAGACCAAGGCTGCGGACACCGCCTGGCCCATGCCCTGCCCGGGCAAATGCTGATCTGCGCCAACGCCGCGTTATCGCCGCACCGTGGCCGCCGTCTTCGACGCCACCGAATCGACGCGACACAGCATTTCAGGGCTCGTAGTCTCCGAGCCGGAGAGAGGCGGGGGGAGCGATGACGGACGAGTACGTGGAGCTGGTGTGCGACGACGTGCCCCATGACGCGGTGCTCACCGATCCGGGCGTCCGCGTGCTGGATGTCACCCAGGTCGTGCGTCGGCTGAAGGGGCTGAGCGCAGAAACGCCTTGCTGAGCAGTGGCTGAGCACGATGGCTGCGGACGTGGCTCGCGGTGACTACATCGACCCGAACGCGTCCCGGACGTCGTTTCAGGAGTTCGCGGAGGGCTGGCTCGCGAGCCAGAGCGGGGACCCGAACACCCGCGCGTCGATGCAGTCCCAGCTCAGGTTGCACGCCTTCCCGCGGATCGGGTCGCGGCCGCTGGGGTCCTTCCAGCCCAGCCACATCCGCGAGTTCGTGACGCAGCTCGAAGCGTCCGGCATGTCCGGCGCGTACGCCCGTGTGATCTTCTCCAACGTCCGGGCCGTGCTCTCTGCGGCTGTAGAGGACGGCTATCTTCGCGGGAATCCGTGCAACTCGCGCACGGTGACGCTCCCCGAGATGGGCACGCGCCGGGTCGTCCCCTGGGAGCCGGGACGCGTCTTCGCCATGCGGGCCGCCATGGTCGAGCGCTTCCGGCCCATGGTGGACATGGGCGCCGGCTGTGGCCTACGACAAGGCGAGATCCTTGGACTGTCCGTGGATGAGCTGGACTTCGACAGCAGCACCTTGCACGTGGTGCAGCAGCTCAAGCTCAGTCTGAGCAAGGCTGTGTTCGCGCCCCCGAAGGGCGGCAAGCTTCGTGACGTCCCTCTGCCCGATCCCGTGGCGGAAGCACTCCAGGAGCACATCAAGCGCTTCCCACCTGTTGAGATCACGCTGCCGTGGATGCGGGCGAACGGTCAGCCCGTGACCAAGCGGCTGATCTTCACCGGGCCCAACGGTGGGCACGTCTGGCGTACGTCGCTGAACGAAGACCACTGGAAGCCCGCGCTCGCCAAGGTCGGCGTCATCCCCGGGGCCAAGAGTCGCGAGCACGCCGCCGCACGCGAACACGGCATGCATGCCCTAAGGCACTTCTACGCGTCTGTTCTCCTGGACGCCGGCGAGAGCATCAAAGCCGTGAGCGAGTACCTCGGGCACTCCGACCCGGGGCTGACCTTGAAGGTGTACGCGCACCTCATGCCCAGCAGTCGGGACCGGGCCCGGAAGGCTCTCGGCATCGCACTCCGGCCGCCGGAGTCGGGGCACTGAGGAAAGCGCCCCGACCGGCGCCATAGGGCGGCGCCGGTCGGGGCGTCATCAAGATCCTTGATTCTTCCGTCCTGTGCCGCCCAGCCAGACTTGAAGTCTCTCCACCAACCCTCGCCGGTTCGGACTCACTCGAACGCAGTCTCCGCGAAGGAGAGACCCCCTCGGTCACGGAGTGAGAGAACCAGTCGGGGCGAGAGTCTGGGAGCCTGTCGAAGATACTGACGGTATCCAGTGGCCCGGAACTTGAGGTCGAAGTAGTGACCTTCGATGTGCCACAGCGGTTCGTCACGCTTGTCTTCTGCGGTGGAGCGCCGAAGATGATCGATGTCGAGACTCAAGGCCATCCCCTTGAAGTCGAGGTCGCCTTCTACGTCCCAAACGTCCTCGAAGACGAGCGTGGACGGCGCGATCCACAAGCTGAAGTGCTTCTTAGGCGGGACTGGATGCACCCAGCGGACGATGTAGTCGATGTCGAGCAGCAGACGCGGCAGTGAGTCATCGGCGGCCCCTGGCTGCACGCACATACCGTGGATGGTGACTTCGTGCCACCCCATCTCGTCGAAGTCGGCGTCGGTCCAGATGTTCTTCGTCAGACCGGATTCCGGGTGAGTGCCTAGCTCATGCATTGCGGCATCCAATCAGAGCCGGCGAGCGCGAACGCCAGGCAGATGCCAGCGATTGCACTCTGATAGGAGCAACGTGGGCGGCGGACGCCCGAGGCTCTGAGGGCCCCGACTGGGCCCAGACTGCGAAAACGCCCCCGATCCGCACCATAGGCGCAGGTCGGGGGCGGGATCTCGATCCTTACTTCTTCTTGCCCTGGTTCTTCACGGCCTCGATCGCCGCCGCGGCCGCCTCGGGGTCGAGGTAGCGGCCGCCCGGGGTCACGGGGCGGAAGTCGGCGTCGAGCTCGTAGGCGAGCGGGATGCCGGTGGGGATGTTCAGGCCCGCGATGTCGGCGTCGGAGATGCCGTCGAGGTGCTTGACGAGGGCGCGCAGGCTGTTGCCGTGGGCGGCGACCAGCACCGTGCGGCCGGTCAGGAGGTCCGGGACGATGCCGTCGTACCAGTACGGCAGCATGCGCTCGACGACGTCCTTCAGGCACTCGGTGCGCGGGCGCAGCTCCGGCGGGATGGAGGCGTAGCGCGGGTCGTCGCTCTGGGAGAACTCGCTGCCGTCCTCGATCGGCGGCGGCGGGGTGTCGTAGGAGCGGCGCCAGAGCATGAACTGCTCCTCGCCGAACTCGGCGAGGGTCTGCGCCTTGTCCTTGCCCTGGAGGGCGCCGTAGTGGCGCTCGTTGAGGCGCCAGTTGCGGTGGACGGGGATCCAGTGCCGGTCGGCGGCCTCGAGGGCCAGCTGCGCGGTGCGGATCGCGCGCTTCTGGAGGGAGGTGTGGACGACGTCGGGGAGGAGTCCGGCGTCCTTCAGCAGCTCGCCGCCCCGGACCGCCTCCTTCTCGCCCTTCTCGTTGAGGTTGACGTCAACCCAGCCGGTGAAGAGGTTCTTCGCGTTCCACTCGCTCTCGCCGTGGCGGAGGAGGATCAGCTTGTAGGGAGCTTCTGCCATGCCAAGGAGTCTAAGAGAAAACCCCTTGGTCCCCTCCGGAGGGCGCCTGTAAGCTGCGCAGGCCAGCCTGGCCCATTACGCCTACGACGCCCCGAACACCGCGAGGAGCAGCCGCCGTGCCCGATGTCAGACGTGCCGTACGGGAGACCGTCTCGGGACTCCCCCGGACCTTCTGGTGGCTGTGGACCAGCACGCTGGTCAACCGGCTCGGCGGCTTCGTCGTCACCTTCCTCGCCCTCTACCTCACGGGGGACCAGGGGTACTCCGCCACCTACGCCGGTCTCGTCGCCTCCCTGTACGGCCTCGGCGGGGCCTTCGGCGCGGTCGTCGGCGGGGTGCTGACCGACCGGGTCGGGCGGCGCTCGACGATGCTGCTGGCGCAGATCGCCACCGCGGCCGCCACGGCGACGCTGGCGTACGTCCACGGGCAGGCGGCGATCGCGGCGGTGGCCCTGGTGATCGGCCTGGCGAGCAGCGCGTCGCGGCCGGCCGTGCAGGCGATGATGGCGGACGTGGTGCCCGCGGCGGACCGCGTACGGGCGTTCTCCCTCAACTACTGGGCGATCAACATCGGTTTCGCCGTCTCCTCGGCGGCCGCCGGCCTGATCGCCTCGCAGGGCTACTACTGGCTGTTCCTCGGCGACGCACTCATGACGCTGCTCTGCGCACTGGTGATCTACGCCAAGGTTCCGGAGTCCATGCCGGGCCACGAGCCCGCGGCATCCGGAGCGCCGCCCGCGGACGTCGCCAGGGCGAAGGAGTCCCGGGTCGGCCTCGGGGTCGTGCTGCGCGACCGGCGCTTCATGGCGTTCGTCGCCCTGACGTTCCTGCTGGGCACGGTCACCCAGCAGGGCTCAACGACCCTCTCCGTCCACATGGGCCGCCAAGGCTTCACCGCGAGCGAGTACGGCCTGGTCATCGGCCTCAACGGCCTGCTGATCGTGCTCCTGCAGCTCCCGCTGACCCGGCTCGTCGAGCGGCGGAGCGTGGCGGCGCTGCTCACCGCCGGCACGCTGCTGATGGGCTGGGGCTTCGGCCTCACCGCCTTCGCCGGTTCCGTGGGGTTCTACGCGCTGACGGTGGCGGTGTGGACGGTCGGCGAGATCCTGCACGCGCCGGCCTCGATGTCGCTGGTCGCCGACCTGGCACCGTCGCACGCACGCGGCCGCTACCAGGGGATGTACTCCCTGTCCTGGCCCGCGGCGTCCTTCGCCGGGCCGCTGCTGGGCGGGGTGGCGCTGGACCGGTGGGGCGGCGGCGTGGTGTGGGGGGCCTGCGCCGTGGTCGGCACCGTCGCCGGCGCCGGCTACTGGCTGCTGCTGCGGGAGCGCGGGGCGCGGGCCAAGCCGGTGGACGCGGCGCCGCCGGCCCCGGCCCGGGTGCCGGAGCCGACCGCGGACTGCTAGAGCGCGGTCGAGCGCGCCGCACCCCGTGCGGACGTCCCGCCGGCACGTCGCGGGGCCGGGGCGGCGGGACGCTACTCGGCGCCCTTGTCAGCCTTGCCGATCAGATGGGTGAAGGCGTCGAGGTTGCGCGTGGACTCGCCGCGCGCGGTCCGCCAGGCGTGCTCCTTACGGATCGCGTCCGCGAAGCCCAGCTCCAGCAGCGTGTTGAAGCTGCCGTCGGCGTTCTCCACGACGGCGCCGAGCACCCGGTCGACCTCCTCGGGTGTCACCGCGACGAGGGGCAGCCGGCCGGAGAGGTAGACGTCGCCGAGCGCGTCGATGGCGTAGGCCACCCCGTACAGCCGCGTGTTGCGCTCCAGGAGCCAGCGGTAGAAGGCCTCGTGGTTCTCGTCGGGGCGGCGCACGACGAAGGCGTTGACCGTGAGGGTGTGCCGTCCCACGGCGAGGGCGACGGTGGTGGAGAGCTTGCGCGTGCCGGGGAGCTTGACGACGTACTCGCCCCCGGCGCCGGTCTCCCAGTCGAGTTCCGCGTCCTGCAGTGCCTGTTCGACCGCCGCGCGTGCCGCCGTCTGCTCCCGCTCACCCATGCGGCGATCGTAGGCGACGACGGCGCTCGGCCATCGCACCCGCGTACACCTCGGCGGTCCGCGTGGCCGCGGCGTCCCAGCCGAAGCACTCCGCGTGCCGGGCGGCGGCCGCGCCCATGGCGGGCACCAGCTGCGGGTGATCGACGTAGCGGCGCAGGGCGCGCGCGTAGTCGGCGGGGTCGTGACCGGCGACGAGGAACCCGGTCTCGCCGTCCTTCACCGCCACCGGCAGTCCGCCGACCGATGCCGCCACCACCGGCGTGCCGCAGGCCTGTGCCTCGATGGCGACCAGCCCGAACGACTCGCTGTAGGAGGGCATGACCAGTACGGACGCGGCCCGGTACCAGTCCGCGAGCCGGTCCTGGGCGACCGGCGGCTGGAAGCGCACCAGGTCGGAGATGCCCAGCCGGGCGGCGAGCTTGTGCAGTCGCTCGGGCCTGGTCAGGCCGCTGCCGCTCGGCCCGCCGACGACGGGGACGACGAGGCGTTCGCGCAGCGACGGGTCCTCCGCGAGGAGGATCGCCACGGCGCGCAGCAGGATGTCGGGCGCCTTGAGGGGCTGTATCCGCCCGGCGAACAGCGGGATCACCGCGTCCTGCGGCAGGCCGAGGCGCGCGCGGGCCCCGGCGCGGCCGCCGTGGGCGTCCGGCCGGAAGCGGTCCAGGTTCACCCCGGGGTGAACGACGGCGACCTTGCGGGGGTCGGCCTCGTAGTGCCGGATCAGCTCGTCGGACTCCTCGGCGGTGTTGGCGATCAGCCGGTCGGCGGCGCCGACGATCTGCGTCTCGCCGATGACCCGGGCGGTGGGCTCGGGGGTGTCCCCCTCGGCGAGCGAGGCGTTCTTGACCTTGGCCATGGTGTGCATGGCGTGGACGAGCGGGACGCCCCAGCGCTCGGCGGCGAGCCAGCCGACGTGGCCGGAGAGCCAGTAGTGCGAGTGCACCAGGTCGTAGTGGCCCTGCCGGTGGCTGGCCTCGGCGTGCATCACCCCGTGGGTGAAGGCGCACAGCTGCGCGGGGAGGTCCTCCTTGTTCAGGCCCTCGTACGGGCCGGCGTCCACGTGCCGCACCAGGACCCCGGGGGCCAGCTCGACCGTGGGCGGCAGGGCGGCCGTGGTGGCGCGGGTGAAGATCTCCACCTCCACGCCGGGGCCCTCCGCGAGCCGCTTGGCCAGCTCGACGATGTAGACGTTCATGCCGCCCGCGTCCCCGGTGCCGGGCTGGTGCAGCGGCGAGGTGTGAACGCTGAGCATGGCCACGCGCCGCGGACGGCGCCCGCCGGCATGGCGGCGCAGCCGGCGGTGCCCACCACCGGTCAGGACCTTCGCCACGTACTGGCTCACGTCGCGTCCTCCACTTCTCCGGCGGGCGGCTGAGCGGGCGCCACCCTTCAACAGTGACAACCGGCGGAAGGCCTAGATCCATTTCCGCTTTGCCAAAGCGTGACCGTCGACATGCCCCGGATCCGGCGCCCGCCGCCTCGCATAGGCTCGACGCATGCGTGCGACACGGCCGGTCGGAGAGGTGACCCGGGGGACGACCAACCCCAACCGCCTGCGCCGCATGGACCGCTGGATCGCCGCCCAGCACGGGTCGTCCCTGCGCCGCAGCGACGACCCGCTCGCCGTGGACCTGGGCTACGGCGCCGCACCCTGGACCGCCCTGGAGCTGCTGGTACGGCTGCGCACCGCGCGCCCCGACGCCGAGGTCGTCGGCATCGAGATCGACCCGGCCCGGGTCGCCGCCGCCCGGCCGTACGCGCGCGAGGGGCTCTCCTTCGCGCACGGCGGCTTCGAGGTGCCCCTCCCGGGCGGCCGCAGGCCGGCCCTGATCCGGGCGGCGAACGTGCTGCGCCAGTACGACGAGGAGCGGGTCGCCGAGGTGTGGACGCGGCTGCGGGCCCGGCTCGCGCCGGACGGGCTGCTGGTGGAGGGCACCTGCGACGAGATCGGCCGCCGCCACGTGTGGGTGGCGCTCGGCCCCGAGGGGCCGCGCACGGTGACCTTCGCCACCCGGCTCGGCTCGCTGGAGCGCCCCTCCGACCTGGCGGAGCGGCTGCCCAAGGCGCTGATCCACCGCAATGTGCCGGGCGAGCCGGTCCACGCGTTCCTCACCGACTTCGACCGGGCGTGGGCGGCTGCCGCGCCCTTCGCCTCACTGGGCGCCCGGCAGCGCTGGATCCGCACGGTGCGCAGCCTGGCGGGTCCGGGCGGCTGGCCGGTCACCGACACCCCGGCCCGCTGGCGCCAGGGCGAGGTGACCGTCCGCTGGGAGGCCCTGGCGCCGGCGCCGCGCTGATCCCCGCCGCCGAGCCGGTCCGGCACGGCACGGGACCGGGACGGCGCGGGAGCGCGATGCGCGGGCCCGCGCCTGCGGCCGATTCGCGCCTTCGTGGCACCATCCGCAGTCATGTGACGGACCGTCAGATACGCGGCGGAGGTGCTGGGGGCGGACGGCCCGGCCGCCTACGACTGCTCCGCACTGACCGGGCCGCCTGGCGCGCCGCCGGGGTCGGCATCCCGCGCACCTCGCAGGAGCAGTGGCGGCTTCTGCCGCGCGTCCCCGTCACGCGGATACGCCCGGGCGACCTGGTCGTGTACTTCGACGACGGCAGTCACGTCGGTATCTACGTGGGCGACGGCGCCATCGTCCACGCGCCGCGCCCCGGGCGGCGGATCACGGTGGCGGGGCCGGGTCGATGCCCGTCCTCGGGGTCGTGCGCCCGGGGTGACGAGAGAGGGCCCGGCGCCCCGCTGCGACCTGCGTCCTGTGACCCCCGCCGCGTGACGCGCACCACGCCGCGATGGGGCAAACGTGACGTTGGTCATGCCCGGTTCGTCCTCCCGAGGCGGAAATCCGCAGCTCAGCACCGCATATGACACGCGCGGTTCACCAACAGGGCTCCCCCGCCGCCGGGCGCTACCGCTATGGTCGCCCTTCAGTGTTCTCGGAGCTGAGCAACCGATCCGACCGATCCGACCGCTCCGGGACGTTGCCCTCGGGGGGAGGGAAGGAATTGTCCGATGTCGCCGATGTCCGCGACCGGGCGGCGCGCCGACCAGTACGCCGCCGTGCCGGGGCCGCGCCAGGAAACACCCCTGGCCGACGGCCGGACCTCCCCTGCCCTGACCCTGCTCGTCATCGGTGACGACCCCGCCGGCGCCTTCACCGTCCCCGACCTGCTGGACGTCTCCGGCACACGCGTCCGCATCCGCCGCGCCCGCAACCTGACCGAGGCCGAGCGCCTGCTCCGGGACGACGTCAACTGCATCCTGCTGGAGCTCTCCGCCCAGGCCGCCGAGGGCGCGCCCGACGCGATGGACAGCCTGCGGCAGCTGCTGCGGCTCGCACCGCGCACCGCCGTGCTGGTGCTCACCGCGGGCACCGACACCGATGCCGAGCGCGCCGCGGAAGCCGTCCGCGTCGGCGCCCAGGACCACCTGACGCCCGCCGACCTGGACCCGTCCCACCTGACCCGGGCCATCCGCTACGCGGTGGAGCGCAAGCGCGCGGACGTCGCGCAGCGCCAGCTGACCGAGACCCGGCTGCTCGCCCAGGAGAACTCGCGTCTGGAACGCGGGCTGCTCCCCACACCGCTGCTCCACGGCGCCGACCTGCGCTTCGCCGCCCGCTACCGGCCCGGCCGCAGCCGGGCCCTGCTCGGCGGCGACTTCTACGACACCGTCCGCACCCCGGACGGCACCGTGCGCGCGATGATCGGCGACGTCTGCGGCCACGGCCCGGACGAGGCCGCCCTCGGCGTGGAGCTGCGCATCGCCTGGCGCGCGCTGACCCTGGCCGGACTGTGCGGGGCCGCCCTGCTGGGCACGCTCCAGCAGGTCCTGGAGCACGAGCGCTCCGACGACGAGATCTTCGCGACCCTCTGCCAGGTCGACATCACTCCGGACGGCCGCGCCGCCGACCTGTGGCTGGCCGGTCACCCGGCACCCCTGCTGTCGCTGTCCGGGATGGCGCCGCAGCTGCTGCCGTACGAGCACGGCGGCCCGGCGCTCGGGCTGCTGCCGCAGAAGGACTGCTGGGAGGGCGCGCGCTTCGAGCTGGGCGAGGCGTGGAGCCTGATGCTCTACACCGACGGGCTCATCGAGGGCCGGATCGGCCTGGGCGCGCAGCGGCTGGGCCAGGAGGGCATGGTCGACCTGGTCGGGCGGCAGCTGTCGGCCGGACTCGCCGGCGAGGAGCTGCTGGACGCGGCCATGACCGAGGTGCGCGAACTCAACGGCGGGGAGCTGACGGACGACGTCGCTCTCATGCTCCTGGAGTCGGGCGCCTGAACCGGCGGCCCCGGCCGGCCAGCCGGCCGGGGGAGGACCGCCTCAGCGGTTGAAGGGGCCGTACGGGCCGTCGCTGCTGCTGCCGCCGCGCCGCCGCGGACCCGACACCTGCTTGAGGGCCGGACGCACGTCGACCGTGTACACGATCACCGCGATCAGGCCGATGATCGGCAGGAACGACATGATCGGCAGGATCGCGATCAGCGCCGCCGCCACCGCCAGGATGATCAGCCAGAAGGCCTTGGTCTTCTTGTCCGCCGCCCGGTAGGCGTCCTCGCGCCGGATGGCCGCGTCGACCAGCGCGAACAGCGCGAACACCAGCAGGGCGATGGAGACCCAGCCCAGCAAGTCGTAGAAGCCCTGCACCAGCATTGCCGTCCACCTCCGTCATCGGCTCCCACCGTACCGGCACAACGGGCCGGGCACGCCATACGTGCCCGGCCCGTGATGGTCGGCCGCTCAGGAAGCGGGCTTCCCCGGCGTCGCGGGCTTCTTGGCCGGGGGTGCCTTCTTGGCCGCCGCGGGGGCGCCCTTCTTGCCCTGGCCGTCCTGCGCCGGAGACGGCGCGGGGGCGGGAGCGGGCGCCGGCTTGGTGTCCGAGACCGGTGCCTGCCGTGCCGCCGGGACGGGCTCCGGCTCGATCGCGACGGCGATGTCCTCGACCTGCTCGGCGGCCTCGCCGCGCCAGGTGGCGACCGCGTCCTTGCCGCGCTCGGCCAGGCCGTCGTACGCCTCCTTGGCGCGTACCGCGTACTCGGCGGCGCGGCCCACCTGCTGCAGCGCGAAGTCCTGCGCGGAGTCGCGCAGCTTGCGCAGGTCGCCGTCGATGGTGCCCAGGAGGTCGTTGACCTTGGCCTGTGCCTTGGTCTGCGCGTCCTTGGCCTGCGCGGTCACCTTCTCCTGCACGGCCTTGGGGTCGGTGCCGCGGATCTTCTCGATCCGCTCGGGGGCCTCGGCGCGGATCTTCTCGATCAGCGGCGGGACCTCCTTGAGCTTCTCGGCCGCGAGGTCCGCGGTCCCGGCCAGCGCGTACAGCGGGGTCGGGTCCTTGAGGGTCTTGACGATGTCTTCGGTGATCGCCATGAGGGTTTCTCCCGTTTGAGGATGGTGGCGGATACGTCTGTCGGATCGTTCGTCCCGCGCTCCGGGGCGCGGCCGGTCACCCGGCGGCCGCGGCGTCGCCGCCGCCACCGCCGCTGCCCTGTCCGGCCGGTCCGGACGCGTTCGGCTTCAGCACGGCGACGGCCTTCTTCGCCGCCTTCTTCGCCGCGTGCTCGCGCGGCGCAGCGGGCTGCTCGTCAAGAGCTTCCTCCACTGCGGCGTTCTCCTTGCGGAACGACTCGTAGATCTGCACGAGGACTTGCTTCTGCTTCTCGTTGATCGCCGTGTCGGCCAGGATGGCGGTCCGCACCTCCATCCCGTCGCCCTGGTCCCGCTCGTCGAGGATCCCGGCCTGCACGTACAGGGTCTCGGCGGAGATGCGCAGCGCCCGGGCGAGCTGCTGCAGGATCTCTGCGCTGGGCTTGCGCAGCCCGCGCTCGATCTGACTGAGGTAGGGGTTGGACACCCCCGCGGCGTCGGCGAGCTGACGCAGGGACAGCTGCGCGTTGCGGCGCTGCTCCCGCAGGTACTCGCCGAGGGTGCCGACGTTCAGTGAAGCCATGTCTCCGAGCATGCCGCGCGGTGCTAACTTTTGCAAGCAAGGTGCTTGCAAAAGTCTCGTTACGGTCGTGTGACCTACCCCCCCCCGGGTCGGGTCGCGGGCCCGCCACGCACACGCCCGATGTCGGCGCCCGCGGGCACCATGCCTGCGTGGACCTTCGACCCGAACTGCTCCCGCCGCCCGTCAGCCCGGAACGACTGGCGGAACTCGCCCGTGAGATCGAGCGGATCGAGGACCTGGCCGGATCCGGCGAACCGGCGGAGCAGGCCGTGACCGCGTTCAACGGGCGCACGGGCCACGACTACCTGCTGTCCGACTTCACCTGCTACGACGCGTCGCGCGGCCTGGAGGAGTTCGCCCGCGAGGCCGCCCGGCCCGCCCGGACACGGGTGGCCGACGTCACGCGCGAGGAACTCGCCGAGATCGTCCGCCGTGTCGAGGCCGATCCGGCCGGCGAGGACACCGACTACTACCTGCTGCTCTTCGACTGCAACACCCCGCACCCGCGGGCCTGCGACCTGATCTTCCACCCGCCGGCCGGTCTCGAGGACGCCCCGCCCGAGCGGATCGTCGACGCGGCATTCGCCTATCGCCCGATCGCCCTGTGAACGAGCCCGGGCGGCCGGTTGACCTTGACCTTGGGGCAGGCCGCAGCATCGAGGCGGCCGGGCGGCGTGCCCGGCCCGAGGAAAGGAGCCCGCCATGGAGTCGCTGACGATCGGGGCGTTCGCGAAGGCGTCCCGGCTGTCGCCGAAGGCGCTGCGGCTGTACGACGAGCTGGGGCTGCTGACGCCCGCGCGGGTCGATCCGCTGACCGGCTACCGCCACTACGCGCCCGCCCAGCTGGAGCGCGCCCGGCTCGTGGCCTGGCTGCGGCGGCTGGGGATGCCGCTGGCCCGCATACGGGAAGTGTGCGCGCTGGACGCGCCCGCCGCCGCGCGGGAGATCCGGGCGTACTGGGCGCGTACCGAGGCCGCGCACGGCGCCCGGCGGGACCTGGCCGTCTTCCTCGTCGATCACCTGTCCCGGAAGGACTCCGCCGTGAACGACGCGAACCACCCCCTGGAACTGCGCTACGCCGCCCTTTCCGACGCCGGCCTCGTCCGGCCCGGCAACCAGGACACCGCCTACGCCGGCGAACGGCTGCTGGCGGTGGCCGACGGCTTCGGCGGCGAGGGGGCGCCCGCGGGCGCCGCCGCCGTCGACGCGCTGAGGGAGATCGACACCGGCGCCGCCCCGGGCGGTCTGCTGGACATGCTGCAGGACGCGCTGGACCGGGCCGACGAGACCGTGCGCGGCTTCGCGGACTCGGGCACCACGCTCACCGCGCTCCTGTGGTCCGGGGAGCGGCTGGCCCTCGTCCACATCGGCGACTCGCGGGCGTACCTGCTGCGCGAGGGCGAGCTCTTCCGGATCACGCACGACCACACGATGGTGCAGTCGATGGTGGACGAGGGCCGGCTGACCGAGGCCGAGGCCGCCTCGCACCCCCAGCGGGCGCTGCTCGTACGGGCGTTGGGCTCGGGCACCCGCCCGGCCGGGCGCCTGCCCGACCTGCGGCTGCACGACCCGCGTCCCGGCGACCGCTACCTGCTGTGCACCGACGGCCTGTCCACCGTCGTACCGGACGGGGAACTGCACCGCGTCCTGGCCTCCGGCGCCGGGCCCGAGGCGGCGGTGCGCACGCTGGTGGAGCTGGCCAACGCCGCCGGCGGTCCGGACAACGTCAGTTGCGTGGTCGCCGATGTACACGGAAGGGCCGCGGCGGCATAGTCCTGGCCCATGGACGAGGAATGGTTTCTGCAGACCGGCCACGGGGTGCGCTTCGAATGGGGACCGGAGGGCGCCCGGCGGGTCGGGGCACACGTGGCCTGCCTGGTCGTCGTCGACGTCCTGTCCTTCACCACCGCGGTGACGGTGGCCGTCGAGGCGGGGACCGCGGTGCACCCGTACGCCTGGCGCGACGCGACGGCGGCCGCGTACGCGCGGCGGGTCGGGGCGCGGCTGGCCGTGGGGCGGCGAGAGGTGACCGAGCGCTCGCCGTGGTCGCTGTCCCCCGCCGCCCTGCGCCGTGCGCCCTTCACCCCGCGGCTGGTGCTGCCCTCCCCCAACGGTTCGGCTATCGCCGCCGCGGCCGGGGAGGCGGCGACCGTGGTCGCCGCCTCCCTGCGCAACGCGGGCGCCGTCGGCTCGTGGCTCGCCCGGCACGGCTACGGCGTCCGCGACCGTCCCGTCGCGGTGGTCGCCGCCGGCGAGCGCTGGCCCGACGGGACCCTGCGCCCCGCGCTGGAGGATCTGCTCGGCGCCGGCGCCGTCGTCGCCGCGCTGCGCCGGCGCGCGCCCGCGGCGACCCCCTCCCCCGAGGCGCACACCGCGGCCGCGGCCTTCACCGGGACCGCCGACCCCGCCGCCGCCGTCGCGGCCTGCGCCTCCGGGCGCGAACTCCGCGGCGGCGGCTTCCCCGAGGACGTCGCGATCGCCACGGAAGTCGACGCGGCCTCCGTCGTACCCGTCCTGTCCGGGGGAGCCTTCTCCTCGCGGCCCATTGCGGACCGGAACTGACCGCATGGCTGCGTACCGTCGAAGACGCGAAGGACGCCGGAGGACCGGCGCCCGAAGCCAGGACCGACGACAAGGGGAGCGCGATGCCGACGGTGGTACGGAACGAGACGGGTGAGCGGGACGCACTGCTGGCGTACCTGGAGGCGCAGCGCGGCGGGGTGCGGCGCGCGGTGCTCGGCCTCACCGACGAGCAGGCCTCCTCGCGGCCCAGCGTCAGCGAGATGAGCCTCGCCGGGCTGGTCAAGCACGTCACCAGGACCGAGGAGTCCTGGGTGCAGGGCCTGCTGCTCGGCCACGAGGACAAGAAGGGCACCGAGGCGGACTACCTCGACGGCTTCAGGCTGTTGGAGGGCGAGACCCTCGCCGGCTGGCTGGAGGAGTACGCCAGGACCGGCCGGGAGACCGAGGAGGCGATCCTGGCGCTGCCCGACCTGGACGTCGTGGTGCCGCTTCCGGACGCGCCCTGGAACCCGCCGGGCATGAAGGTCAGCGCCCGCTGGATCCTGCTCCACCTCATCGAGGAGACCGCCCGGCACGCCGGGCACGCGGACGTCATCCGCGAGTCCCTGGACGGCCGGACGGCCTTCGAGCTGGTCGCCGAGGCGGCTCAGCAGGGGAAGCCGATGGGGTGACCGCTCACGCCCGCGTCGCCACCGGTTCCTGCAGCTCCGTCACCCAGGTGTCGGGATGCCCCTCGCACTCCAGGTACAGCTCCCGGGGGTAGCCGAGGGACCGGTGGCCCTGGGCGTCGATCCAGCGGGCCAGCGTCTGCTCGGAGCGCAGGACGTCGTCCATGGAGCCGCGGTGCACGATCGTCGCCGCGCTCTCCAGCTCCGGCAGGTCGACGACCGCGAAGTCGTACCCGCCGTCCGGCTCGACCGCGACCTGCAGCCCCGCGTGGACGAGGATCGCGCCCTCCCCCTCCGGAGCGTCCTCGTAGTACGCGATCCCCGACCCGACGGGGCGCACGCCCGCCGCGTCCAGCCGCCGGCACAGCTCGTCGTACAGCGGCTGGATCACGGGCCCGATCTGCGCCGGCTCGAACCCGGCCGCGGTCGCCGTCAGCTCCGCGAGCCGTACCGCGGGCACCTTCTTGATCACCACGTCGTCGCTGGGCATCCGTCCCTCGCTCTCGATCGTGCGGAGCCTCGCCTCGACGCCCGCCAGCCGGGCCGCGTCCGCGGCCATCGCCGCCGCGAGCTCGGCGCGGCGCAGCCGCAGCATGCCGCGCAGCTCCTGCGCGCTCACCTCCTCGTCGAGGATCGACCGCACCTGATCGAGGGTGAAGCCGAGGTCCTTGAGGGCGATGACGCGGTTGAGCCGGGCGAGCTGCCCGGCGGCGTAGTGCCGGTAGCCGGTGGCGGGGTCGACACGGTCGGGGCGCAGCAGTCCGATGGCGTCGTAGTGACGCAGCATGCGGACCGACACGCGGCCGTGCCTGGCGAAGTCTCCGATGCCGAACATGACGTCTCCGAGTCCAGCGCCTCACACGGTGTGAGGGTCAAGCGCGACGACGCCCCGGCGCGCGGTCGCGCCGGGGCATCCGGAAGGACGAACGGGGTCAGCCGCGCAGCTCCGCGGCGACCAGCTCCGCGATCTGGACGGCGTTGAGCGCGGCGCCCTTGCGGAGGTTGTCGTTGGAGAGGAAGAGCGCCAGGCCGTGCTCGACGGTCTCGTCCACCCGGATCCGGCCGACGTAGGAGGGGTCCTTGCCCGCGGCCTGCTGCGGCGTCGGGATCTCCGACAGCTCCACGCCCGGGGCGGCCGCCAGCAGCTCGTACGCGCGCTCGACGCTGACCGGGCGCTCGAAACGGGCGTTGACCTGCAACGAGTGGCCGGAGAACACGGGCACGCGGACGCAGGTGCCGGACACCTTCAGCTCCGGGATGCCCAGGATCTTGCGGGACTCGTTGCGGAGCTTCTGCTCCTCGTCGGTCTCGAAGCGGCCGTCGTCGACGATCTTCCCGGCGAGCGGGACGACGTTGAACGCGATGGGCCGCTGGTAGACCGCGGGCTCGGGGAACTCCACGGCCTCGCCGTCGAAGGCCAGCTCGGTCGCCCGGTCGGCGACCTTGCGCACCTGGCCGTCGAGCTCGGCGACACCGGCCAGGCCGGAGCCGGAGACCGCCTGGTAGGTGGTCGCGACCAGGGCGGTCAGCCCCGCCTCCTCGTGCAGCGGGCGCAGCACGGGCATGGCGGCCATGGTGGTGCAGTTCGGGTTGGCGATGATGCCCTTGGGGCGGTCGGCGACCGCCTGCGGGTTGACCTCGGAGACGACCAGCGGGACCTCGGGGTCCATCCGCCAGGCGGAGGAGTTGTCGATCACGACCGCGCCCGCGGCGGCGACCTTGGGGGCCAGCGCCTTGGAGGTGGCGCCGCCGGCAGAGAACAGCACGATGTCGAGACCGGTGTAGTCCGCGGTGGCCGCGTCCTCGACCGTGACCTCGCCGTCCTTCCACGGCACGGTGCGCCCTGCCGAACGGGCCGACGCGAACAGCCGCAACTGCTCCACCGGGAAGTCGCGCTCGGCCAGCACCTTGCGCATGACACCGCCGACCTGGCCGGTGGCTCCGACGATTCCGATCCTCATCCGGTCTCTCCGATCAGTGCGTACGTACGGTCCCGAGTATCCCCCGATGCGGCGAGTGCCCGGAGTGCCGTCCCGAGGGACGGTCGGCCCGCGGGCAGCAGCGGCAGGCGCACGTCGGGGCTCGGGATGCGTCCCTGGACGTGCAGCACCGCCTTGATCACCGCGGGGTTCGGCTCGGCGAAGAGGGCGGCGGCGAGCCTCGCGAGCGCCTGCCCCTGTTCCGGGTCGTGGGAGCGGGCCAGCTCCACCCACCGCTCGGTGGCCAGGTGCGCGGAGGCGGCGATCGCCCCTTCGGCGCCCAGGGCGAGCAGCGCGGGAGCGAAGACGTCGTCCCCCGCGTACAGCGGCACCTCCCCCACCAGCAGCACGGTGTCCTGGTCGATGCCGCCGACGGCGTGCTTGAAGCCCACGATCCCGTCGATCGCGGCGATCCGGCGCACCGTGTCGGCGGTGAGGGCGAGCCCGGTGCGGTAGGGGATGTTGTAGACGACCAGCGGCACCGCGGACGCCCGGGCCAGGGCCTCGAAGTGCGCGACGACGCCGTCCTGGGAGGGCCTGACGTACGACGGCACGGAGACGAGGGCGGCGTCCGCGTCGAGCCCCGCGAGTTCGGCCGCGGCCCTGCGGGTGTCCGTCCCGCCGGCGCCGACGGTGTACCAGAGCCCCCGCTCCCGGCACACCCGCCCCACGGTCTCCCGGACGACCGCCTTCTCGGCCTCGTCCAGCATCGCCGCCTCGGCGGTCGTCCCCAGCGCCACCAGCCCGGCGACGCCTCCGTCGGCCACCTCGTGCGCCAGCCGCTCCAGGGCGCCGGCGTCCACGCGGCCGACCTCGTCGAAGGGGGTGATGAGCGGTACGTGAATACCCATGCGTCGAGCGTGGGCCCACAGCAACCTCAAGGTCCAGTTAATAGTCCTTCATCGCACCGGTAAGCAGTGCTGCACGAAGCCGCGTCCCCTAGCCTCGGGCCCCATGAGAGACGACCGGTACGAGATATCCGCCGACCCCGCCCGCGTGGACGCCGCCCTGGTCCACCACTGGCTCTCCACCGACGCCTACTGGGCCCTCGGCCGCCCCCGCGCCGTCCAGGACGCGGCGATCGCCGCCTCCCTCAACTTCGGCGCGTACGACAGGGCGACCGGCACCCAGGTCGCCTGCGCCCGCGTCGTCACCGACCACGCGACGTTCGCCTGGCTCTGCGACGTCTACGTCACCCCGGCCGCCCGCGGCCGCGGCCTGGCGACGGCCCTCGCCACGACCGCCCGCGATCACGTGCGGGGCCTGGGCGTCCGCCTCGTCCTCCTGGCCACGCATGACGCCCACGGGGTGTACGAGAAGGTGGGATTCACCCCGCTCGCGGAGCCGGGCCACTGGATGTCGTACGGGCTGTGAGGTCTAGGCGAAAGCGGTGGCCGGCGTCAGATCCTCCAGGGACCGGACGACACGCTCCGCTCGCGCCTGCCGCAACGCCTCCGCCTTGCGCTCGTTGCGCGCGTAGCCGACGAAGGGGACGCCGAAGCCTGCGGCGGCAACGAAGTCGCTGGGAGCGTCACCGATCATCAGGCAGTCCGCAGGTGCCAGGTCGAAGCCAAAGCACGCTCCAAGCAGTCCGGATGCGGCTTGAGCAACGCCGGATCCGCGGCACGGCCGTGAACGTACGACCCGAAGTGCTTTCTCAGGTTCTGCCCTTCCAGATAAGCGAGAACTGCGCGGGCGGAGTTGTTAGTCGTGGCGGCTACCTGCCGTCCACTGGCAGCGAGGTGCTGCACCAGCCAAGCGGCGTGAGGCACCGGCACGGCGGTACTCGCCGCGTGAACCTCCTCCTCCCTCGTCAGCTGCTCCTCCATTGCCGCAGCAATGCGGGCGGTGAAGTCCTCTCGGGCAGCAATCCGAAGAAAGTACAGGGGATCATCGGTCTCCGGCAGTTCCGCCGGCGACACACCCAGGCCTTCCGCACGCCACCGGAGCCGCTCAGCAATCAGGGACAACGGGTGGTCGGCGTACAGCCTGGCCATGGGCCATCAAAGGCCAGCAGCACACAGCGCGCTGAACCAAGCAGCGCACCTGGAGACCGATCACGGGTCCACGTACCACCGGGACCATTACGTCGCCTTGTGGGCATCAATACCCCGGATCACAGGACTTGACATCGCCCTAACCTCGATCTTTCGTGACGGTCCGTCGGCTTCCTCGGCGGGCCGTTTCGGTTGTTCGGGCTGGTGGTGGTCAGGTTGATGGCCCGGCTCTCGCGCCGGGTGGGCGCCGGGTTCCACGGCTCCGGTCGGGGTGATGCTGCTCGCAGGGACGGGAACGTGCTGGTCAGCCTGGGTTAGGGAGAGCTTCGAGCCGTGCCAGGGCGGCGGTGATCACGTCGGTCCAGGGCCAGTGGCGTGCGAACCTCAGGTGCTGCCGGCGGGCGGTCGTGACGATCTGGGCGGCGGCCGAGAAGAGGCGGAGCCGAAGGCGGCGGGGCTCCCACCTGCGGATTTCGCCGGTCAGAGCGAGCATGGGCATCCAGGCAAGCAGGTCGAGGGCGAGCTGGACGATCTCCAGCCAAATCTGGTTCTGCGCAGTGTCTTGCAGGGGCAGGTTGCGCAGGCCGGTGGCGCGGGCGGCCCGGATGCGGTCCTCGGCGCGTGCCCGCCGGCGGTGTCGCAGCTCCAGTGCCGCGATCGGCATGTCGGTGGTGTTGGTGGCGAAGCAGGTCAGCCGCAGTCCGTCAGCGTCGGTGATCCGCAACTGCGCGCCGGGGTGCGGCCGTTCCTTCCGCACGATCAGCCGCATCCCCTTCGGCCAGCCCTTGAGGCAGTCGCCGTCGAGTTCGGCGCCCCAGGTGCCGTCACGGATGTCGCCGTCGGGCTCGACTGCCGGTGTCCAGGCCGGGGCCGGGATCTTGAGTGCGGCCAGATGGATCTGCTCGGTGATGGTCATGCCGACCGAATACGACAGCCACCGCCCGCGCTGGGCCAGCCAGGCCACAAACTCGTGAGTACCGCCGCCGGCATCGGTGCGGATCAGCGTCTGCCGGCCTCGCCGGTAGGTCTTCGGCAGCTGGGCCAGGGCCAGTTGGGCGGCGGTGATGTGGTCCGTGGCGGTGTTGCTGCCCGCGTTTCCGGGCCGCAGCACAGCGGCCACAGGCTCGCCCGACCCGTCGATGCCGTGATCGACGAACCCCATCAGCGGGTGGTGCCCGAAGGTCTTCTTCCAGGTGGCAGCGGCGTCCTGCTTGTCGGAGTGGCAGATCACCAGAACACCGTCCAGGTCCACGGTCACCTGTCCGCCGGCGTCCGGCGCCGCTTCGCCGGCCAGTCGCCAGACGTGTTCGCGGACATGGGCACGGGCCCGGCGGATCGCGGTCAGCGCACGGTTCCCACCGGCGGCGAGGGCGTCTATCAGCCGGGAGACCGTCGGGTCTGAGGCCACTGGCCCGAACACGCCGGGCTCGGCCCGCAGCATGGCAACATCCGCGAGGCAGTCGCCGCCGAGCGCGACCGAGAGCGCGAGATCCAGCACCGTCTTGCCTGGATCGTGTACCGCGCGGGACTTCCGCCAGGGCGCCAGTGCCGTCGATATCGCCTGATCCAGACCGGACTTGCGGACCGTCTCCACCAGCAGCACGGCCCCGGCCTGCGAGACCACCCCACGACCGCCGCCCTCAGCGCGGACACGCGGGTACGACCCGATACGCTTCTTCACCTGGAAAGTGCCTCCGACAGGGGCGAGAACAAGGGCCTAGACAATCCTCATTCTCGCTGGTCAGAGGCACTTTGTGCTGTCCTGATCACCTACTGGACAACCCACTTCGTGAAAGCGCGAGGCTAAGTGCAGCAGGCGTGGGCTTCGCATCGCGGGACGTCAGCCAGCCGCCGCCGCCTCCCGGATGCCTTCACGTCGTGCAGCTTCCGGGCCCGCGCCCTCGACCGCCCCTTGCACGGACGCACCCGTACCGGAGTATCCGCGAGCGGCTCCGTGCGCCACGTACCAGGTGGTGAGTGCGCGCCGTACCTCTTCGGGGGAGGCAACCTCTCGAAGGCCAACGTTCCCGAGCCCGGTCCCGTCCTGACCAAACCGGGCCGCTGTCAAGGACGCCGTAACAGCCGGAACCACACAGTTCAGCGCCTCCAACAGATCGGTACCGGCCGCTACGGACGTAGCAAGCTTGGTCGCGCCGCGCATGAGGTCGGTGTACGCGGACTGGATCCGTTTGAACGCGAGGTAACGGGGGAGGTCCTCGCTCACCCCGTGCACTGCATCCGGCAGGCATTTCTTCATGGCGCGCACCCAGCGCCAGGTCATGTGCGCCGATTGCCAGCGGGGGTACTGCATCAGATGCAGGTGGGTGGCGAGGTCGTAGAGGGGGTCGCCGACACGTGCCAGTTCCCAGTCGATGGCCCACAAGTCCCGCGCATCGTCGACGACGAGGTTCCTGCGATGCAGGTCACCGTGCAGGAGGGCGAACGGGCGCGGAGTCATGGGCCCGAGTTCATCTGGCAAACGGTCCAGAAGGTCATCAGGAATACGTAGCTCCGAGAACAGAGAATTCAGATCGGAAGGTTTTTCGCGATAGACGCGCGCAGTGTGCCTGATAAGGTTCCGAAGAAAGGTCGCGGCATCCCCTCCGCTACGGGGAAAGGCGCCCGACGAGGAAGGCCCGTTCCCGCAGATACGCTCGGCCCGGATCTCTGCCGGATCGAGCGACGCGAGAGCCCGGAATAGATCGATGATCTGCGCCGCATGGCGCCTGCTCACGCGCATGCGAGGAGGCGTCACATCTTCCAATGTGCGCCCCTTCACGAATTGCACGAACGTCACATTCGCGGGTGCATCCGCATCACGGCCCAGATCGACGACCTTGGGAACACGCTGGATTTTCCCTTCCAGATCGACGAGGAGCTCCTCCTCGGACCGGAAGCAACGATGGTCGTACCGCACGACGTGCGCAAGCGGCACGCGTAGCTTCAGCCACGGGAACTGCGCCCGTAGAACGGGATCGGAGTCAGGGCCAAGTTCAACAGCATATGCCTCATGATGGTGCCCCTCCAAGGGGCCCACCACATCGATCGCGATTCGCCACGCGAAGTCGTAGGTAGCGCTGGTCACCGAGTTCCTCGACAGTCAGAGGGAGCAGAGCCTAGCCGCTCGCTGTCGACGCATGAGAGCCAACATCACCGCATACCTATCCGCAACTGCCGCGTCTACATGAAAATCTATCCAAGCCCCATGTGGAGCTGGGTGAGAGCGTGCATAAATATTCCGCCACAGATCCGCAACGGTGCAGCCATCGCTGCACCAAACGGACGAGGAACACGCCACTGGCGTTGACGCCCGAGACCACGTACGCTGCGGCGGCCCGCTCAGATGTTCCCGTCGGTGACCGGCGGCACCCCGCCCTCAGGCGCCACTTCCAACCAGGCCGACCGGACCCTCCGCAGGTCAAGAACGGCCGGAACCTCGGGGAAGTCCTCAGTCAGCCCTTGATTGTCGTCCACGTGTGGGTTCACGAAGCCCAGGAAACGCACGCCAGCCTCCCGTGCGGCCCGAACGTCGGCGGACGAGTCGCCGATCATCAGACAGCGGTCGGGCCGAGGCCCTCGCAGGCCGGCCACCGCACGGTTGATGCACGAGGGGTGCGGCTTCAGCAGCAACGCGTGGCCCTCGGACATGACCTGGCGCCCATAGACGTGGTGGCGGAACATGGCCTGCAGTTTGCGCGCCCGAAGGTGAGCGTGCACTGCCGTCTCTGAATTGTTCGTGGTCACGGCAACCGGTACACGGTAGTACGAAAAGGCACGGATCAGGTCCGCTACACCTTCGGTCTGTGTTGCACCTGGAGCCGATTCCGTCTCAAGCGAGGCCAGCTTGGCCTCGAGCAGCTCTACGTCGCGTGAGTCCGGCCAACGTTCTGCCGCCTCACGCAACACGTCTATCGGACTGTTCTTCTTTTGGGGGCGCAATTCTGGTAGCCCCTTCCCCGTAATGAAATCATGCAATCGATCGGTCACCCACGGCGCCGCCCGTTCCGGCGAGAAAAGATGACAGATGGGGCCGTCGAAGTCGAAGAGAACCCCTTCGACGCCTTTCAGTAAGGCTCGAAGCTCGCGATCTGAAGTCACTTAGTGAAGTGTGGCGGCACTGCCTCTGAAGTGCCAGAGGGCGCCTACGATGTTCGGGTATCGACATGACCCGTATCTCCCAGAAAGGAGCGATATGCACCCTCACGGTTGGCTCGCCATCCCTCATCTCGTGGGGGTCACCACGACGCGCCCACGGCGGCCGACCACGCAGGCCGAGCGGGGTCAAGCGGCGCGCGACCCGGCGAATTCCTGCAAGGTTCGGGCGATGTAGTCCCGCTCCGGCACCTGCTTCGACATCAACGGCCCCTGCGCTCGGGCCAAGGTTCTTACGAGATTCTCGGAGACCTTCCGCAATACCTCGTCTCGATTGTGTTGGGAATCTTCGTAGGCTCGCAGGGCGCGCATCACGTCGGGGTAGACAGACTGTGCCTTCTCGTAGGCGAGATAGTGTGGAAGGTCTTCCGTCCAACCTCTGGTTCCTGACTCGCACCCGTACCGTGCCATCTGAGACTCCCAGCACACCTGCACCCCGGCCTCCTGGTCATCCGGATAGCGCATTCGGCACAAATGTGTCGCGACCTCGTAGAGCGGGTCGCCGAACATCGCGTGCTCCCAGTCAATCACGACCAGGCCGCCGTCGTCCCGGATCAGGATGTTGTCACGATGAAGATCCGTGTGGATGAGGGAGAACGGCCTCCGCGTAAGGTCCGGAAGGCGTTCCCCGAACCGCTTCATCGCGTCGTCGGGGATTCCCAGTCGTTCCAACAGTTCCCCGTATTCTTCCTCGTTCGCTTCCGCCAGGGCGGTTCTCGCGAATTCGACCCTGTCCCGTAGGAAGCCGTCGCTGTCCCCGTCCGCAGGCCAGTCGGCGGGCAACCGCGGGATCGGACCCGACCCCATGGCGGCTAGGGTGGCCACGAAGCGCATGATGACGGTCACATGTCTGGCGTCGACCCATTCACCCCGAGGGAATCTCATGGAGAGGGGAACGCCTTCCGGGTAACTATGCAGGGAGCCCCGGTCCCCGCCGTCGTAGAGCACGCGGGGGATCTCCACTAGGTGCGCCGCCAGGCCGTCGCCAGACATCGCCGCGCCCAGGCGTCCGAGAAGTTCGTGCTCGTCGTGCCAGATCCGCTGGACCACCAGCGGGGACTCGAGCCGCTTCCTGAGCTTCACGGTCTCGCAGCCGAAGAGTCTGGCGTATTCGGGATCGAGTTCGATCCTGACGTTCTGGTTGTGGTATCCGCGGCTCACCCCGGTCGCTTGCCCTGCAATGTGGACCAACGCCTCGAAGGCGCTTTCCTCGGTCAACTCGGTGTCGGCGCACATACCGCAACCTCCGGGTCCGCTCAGGTCAAACCTGGCGCGTCAACTCCACGACGAGTGACTCGACTCGCTCACTCCAGTCCGTGAAGCTCTCCACGGGATGGAACATGGTCCTCGCCCACTCCTCGGCCTGCAGGATATGCCCGGGCACCGCACCTATTCGGCGAATGGCGCGGCCGGTAAGCAGGGCGAGATCCGGGTACACCTCCGTTGCCCGGAATTCGGCCGCCACCTGGCACAGGGCGTCCAGCGCCTCCGGAGAATGGCCGCGCTGCCTCAGCACGAACGCACGGATGAGGAGATTCCTGGCCTTGCCCGACCGGTACGACGCCCTGTCGAGCGCCTCGTCCGCACGGACCAGCGCCGCCTCCGCGTCATCGAGACGGCCCATCCGTACGTTCGCGAGGGCCACCGCGGTGTGCACCTTGCCCACTTCTCGCACGAGCCCGGTCATCCGGTGCGCGTCGAGTGCAGCCGGGGCCTCGGTGACGGCCTGAGCGGGGTTCGTGTGGGCAAGCATCTCCACGCGGTTGGTGCGAATATGTGCCAATCCGTAGTGGGCGCCTATCGCGTGGTACGCACCGTCGGCCACCCCCAGGCGCGACTCGGCCTCCGGAAGCTGGTACAGGAATCGAAGCCCGAGAGCGCTAAGCCGGTGCAAGTCGGCAGCCAGTAGAGCTTCCTGAGGCCCGCAACCGGCCAGGATCGTCTCGATCAGCTCCATCGAGCCCTTGTAGTCACCTCGCCACATGCGTATGTCCGCGAGGCAGAAGCCGGCGCGCGGGCGGGATGCCCCCTCGCTGCTCGCCCAGACCGACTCGTACGCCGAAAGAGCGGCTTGGGTCTCCCCTGCGATCCGGCGGGCGTGAGCGGCGGCCAGCGCCCGCCGACGCGCCAGGGAGTTCTGGGGCCGAAACGTCAGTCCCGCGGTGGTGTCCGCCGCATCCCTCGCGCTATCCCGCAAGAGCCGCAGCTCGAGGTCGAGCCAGGGAGCGAGCTCGTGCAGCAGCTCGTCGTGCCTGCCATTCGACGACGAGGTCATTGCGGCGCGGTGGTCGTCGACGTCGGCCAGAAGCGATTCCAGTGCTGTCACACCACCTTGTGCGATGCTCTGCTCGACCAGTTGCACCGCGGTGTCGGGTGAGTCAACACCCGCCCGCAACGCGTGGTGGAAGGCCCTCATGCCGGCGGTGGACCAGATGTCGTCGTGTTCGCCGTGTTCGTAACGGTGCTGCCAGAAGTTCCAGAGAACGGTGTGAGTGCGGCGCAGGGAGTGGCCTTCCAGCTTGCGGTCCAGGCCGCCCGGCACCAGGGGGTGCAGCCTGTACCACCCAGGGTGTTCCAACGGCGCAACCAGCGACTGGCGCTGGATGAGGTCCTCCCATTCGATCACCCCGTCGAGCCGGGGAAACTC
This sequence comes from Streptomyces sp. PA03-3a, assembly GCF_033792735.1. NCBI lineage: Bacteria > Bacillati > Actinomycetota > Actinomycetes > Kitasatosporales > Streptomycetaceae > Streptomyces > Streptomyces sp. PA03-3a. The sequence goes on along the minus strand of NZ_JARAVM010000028.1, from coordinate 54,790 downwards.
CCTCAGAATCCACGAGTACATGTCCTCGTCGAAGGTGTCGGCGAGGGAGAGGATCTGGAGCAGCCGCATTTCGTCGCCCGAACTGAACGAGAAGAACCTGCGGTAGATCTCGGACGAGTCCCGGACCTTCTCCCCCGAACCCGGTGCCCGGAGCTCCAGGTCGGCCGCAAGGTGCAGGTAGTACGGCACGCCACCGGCGGCCTCCGCCAGCTTTCCCCGCTGCGCCTGGTCCGGGACATTGCGTTCCTCGAGCAGTGCGGTGCTGTCGCTCATGTTGAGGGCACTGAGCTGCTCCTTGTGCACCACACTCGGCCAGGGTACGCCGTACGAATCCCATGAGAGTGGTTCCCGGCTGGCCACCACGACGAGGGCGGGGGCCAGCCCAAGCAACAGATCACGCAGCCATGCGGCTTCGAGTGCGGAGGATCCCCACGGACTGGGATCCGGTACCAGTTCCTCGTAACCGTCGACGAACACTACAAGGTTCCGCTCGGAACGGCGGTTCCGAGCGGACCGGTTCCGCTGGGAGCGGAAGTCCGCAATGTCCTGCGTGAACAGCTTGACGAGTGCGTCTTGGCGCTCGCGGGGAGGCATCTCGTCGAACGCCCGGAGCGTGTCGTCGGACTCGACGAGCCGATGCCGGTTCTTGTCCTTGATCGCCTTGCCCCACATGTCGATGAGCTGTAACGCGACGCCGAACACGGGGGTTGTCAGGGCATTGTCCAGTATGTCCGTGAGAACCCTACTGTTCTCGACCGCGGGAAACCTCTCCCGGGTAATGGTCAGAAGTGGGTTATCGTGCTGCCAGATGACGGCTTGGGCGATGTCGAACCGGTCGAACCTCACACCTTGCTTGACGAGCCCGTACCGGAGGATCGCCAGAGCGTCGTTCTGCCGCCTGAGGTACCGCGATTCCAGGTCGATCCTGGCTTTGAGATACTCGTCCCCACGAGTGCGGCTGCTCAGCTCGCCCATCAGCCGCGTCTTGCCTATACCGCCGCGACCGTACAGATTGAGGATCTTCAGTCCGTTGGGGATGTCCTGCAGAGCCTGCTCATAGAGTTCCAGCAGAAGTTCGCGATTGTAGAACCTGCCCAGCAATGGAAGTTCGCTCACCACCTGGCACCCTCTCCCCCGGCAACACCACCACTGTCCAACTCGTCCCAGGTTGCTGGACGTTACATGTTGCGGTCAAGGAGTCACCCCCGGCCTGGGAGGGCCCTCAATACGCGATGGTGTCCCAGAGGGAGTCGAACCACTGCTGGCATGCCGCGAGCCCTTCCGCTGCCATCGGGCCTCCACCCGTCGCCCAGCACGTCGTAGATGGGGATCGCATCGCCCCACCCCCGAGGTCCCGCAGGCCGAGAGCTTCTTCTCGTAGGCGGAGACGCCGTTGCGGTACATCCGTACCCACACGTCGCTGTGCGCGTTCGCCCGGGTTGGTCCGCCATCTTCACGGGGCGTTCCGCGACGTTGCTGCAAACGGGTGGACCACCCAGCGCGCCGTTGAGGATGTGGTACTTGGTCATCGGCGTGACCCTGACCGACTTGATCTCAGTCTTGACCTCGCGACGGCCAGTTCGGGCGGGAAAGAGCACTGGCATCTCGCCGAACCACGCCTTGAGTCGCATGGCGACGGCGGAGGCGGGAGTACCCCGCGAAGGTGCTGCAGACCGGACCGTCGAGTCCAGTAGGACGCGCTCGACGGCGGCGGATGTCAGGCGGGCTTGGCTAGCCTCGTCCACAGAGAGTCGAACCACTCCTGAGAGAGTTCCACACGTTCCCGTGGCTGCGGGTAAAGCTTGGCTCCGACACCCAGGACGTCATGGATTTTGATGGTCGCATCGTCGACGTTGATGACGTTGTCCGTGACGACGTACATGCCGTCGAGGGCCAGGTTTCCATTGATCAGGTAAAGCTTGTGCAGAGGTGTGACCGGAACCAGGCGCACTTCGACCTTCACCTCGGGTACGGCGCCCTGACCGGCCAGGTTCTCAAGGTTCCTCAGGGCCCGGATGTGAGCCGCGGACAGACTGTCGAGCCGCGCCATGGGGCGCTCGTCATCGGGGTCGTCGACATTGCGCGGGAAGGCCAGTCGCACGTCGGTACGCGGCAGGAGCAGGCGCAGGTGGATCGAGGACGGCCGGATATCCCCGCGGATGATCCGTTTGATCTGCTGCACAATTGCCGCGTTGAGCGACTCCGCCGTCAGGCAGTATGCGTCGATCGTGATGTCGTCCGCCTCGAACGCCTCCGCGATGGCGTCGTCCAGTTCGATGCTGCCGGCTTCCACCGTCGCCGTGGCGGTCCCATTGGCATGGGCGGGGACGGCGGACTGGCGCCAGTCGCGCGCGAAGACCCCCTTGCCCTGGGCCGACTCCACATAGCCCTTACCCTCCAGCGCCTTGATCGCCTTCTGGACGGTGGCACGGGAGACGTCGAAGCGGTCCACCAGCTCCGCATGCGTGGGCAGTTGGGCACCGGCAGCGATGTCGCCGCCCTCGATTTCGTGGCGCAACGCATCGGCCACGCGCTCGTACTCGCGCCTGGGCCCACGGGCGGTGCCGTCGTTGCTCACGTGACCCACACTACAGCTTTACGCCAGGCAAGTGGAGTTGACTGCATGGAGTTTAGTGATCTGCAGCCAGCGGCAACATGACCATAGAGGAATGCAGTCAACTGGTCCGGCCGACAATCAAGTTGGGCCAGTGGACGCCATCGGGGGCCGCAGCCTCTCCGTCCCGACGACGCGCCGGGGATGACCGCGGCTGAGAGTGCAGCGCCACGACGCTTCGCACGCATCAGCAGCATCACGCTTCCGCTCAGCCACATACCGACCTTCGGGTCAAATCTGCCCCCTTCGCGCTCTACGCGCGGAGGGAACGATCCCGCGCGCCTCGAAGGAGTGAATCGCTATGCCCGCAATCGCTCTCTGTGCCTTCGCGTTCGAGCAGCTCGTCCAGTGGCGGTACGGCGCGGCCGGCGCCTTCGCCGTCGGACTCTTCACGGTGGGCCACAAGGCCCGGAACACGACGTTCACTTGCGTCGGACTCGCGGTGATCGCGCTGCTCCTGGCCCAGTAGGGCCGGGACGGCAGCGGGCCCGCGCCTTGGGGTCGGCCACCTGGGAAGGGGGTGGGTCATGCTGTGGAGCCATGTGATGGCCGCGCTGCTGGAGCAGTACCTGGCCTGGCGGTACGGGCCGTTGATGGGGCTGGGCGTACTGCTGGTGGCCGTCGGGCACAGGGCACGTTCCAGCTACGCGATGTGCGTCGGCGGGGTACTCGTCCTCCTGGTGCTGGTGTCGTACGGACACCACTAGCGACGGCTAGAACGTGTCGATCGGCCAGGGCTTGCGCGCCGTACGGAACAGCGCGTCGACGCGGGCCACGCCGCCCGGGCGGGATTCCGTGACGCCGCCCGTGACGGTCAGGCGGGCCGCCGACTCGTCGCCGAGGTACAGGGAGGCGAGGGCGGCCGCGGTGAGGGAGACGTCCGGGGCGGCGGAGGGGGCCGCCTCGGCGGTGGCGGTGCCGTCGGCGGCGGCTTCGAGGCGGAAGCGGCCGGCGGCGTACCCGTCGGGGTCGGTGACGTCGAGGACGACGGTGCCCGGGGCCGCGTACGTACGGGCCGCCAGCGCCCGCGGCACATCAAGAAGGCGCAGCCACAGGAAGTCGCTGGTGGAGTGGACGTGGGCCGCGCGCGGGTCGTCCAGCAGCAGCGGCAGGACGTCGTCCTGGCCGCGGAAGCCGGTGCGTACGGTGGCGACCCAGTCCATGGCGAGCAGGTAACGCCACAGCGCGCGCTCCGCCTCGGGGGTGGCGGCGATCAACTCCCGCACGGTGAGCGGGACCTTCGGGAACATCCCGTGCCAGGTGTCCTCGGCCGTGTACGCGGCCAGGCCGTCCACGCGGCCGGAGGCGTCGCGGTAGAGCACGAAGGTCGGCTCCTTCCAGGGGAAGGAGGGGTTGATCACCGTCCCGGTGGCGTACTCCCAGTTGCGCTCGGTGCGGTTGATCGCGCCGGGATGCCGCAGCCGCACCCGGTCGTGGAGCTGGGGCCCGAGCTTGAGGACCTCGGACGGGTCCGCGACGTCGATGCGTCCGCTGCCTGACGGCGCTCCCTGGGGGCGGCCGGCGCGCGCGGTGTCGACCTCCCACTCGGTGACCCCGGCGGCCGGCCCGAAACCGAAGCGGCCGTAGATCCGGTACTCCGCCGCGACGAGGATCGCGACCGGTTCGCCGCGTCGCACGGAGGCGTCGAGTTCCGCGGCCATCATGCGGGAGGCCAGGCCGCGTCGGCGGTGCGTGGCGGTGACGGTGACATTGGTGATCGCCGAGGCGGGCAGCACCGCGCCGCCCGGCACGGTGAGTTCGCGGGGCATGCTGCGGAACGTGGCCACGCAGCGGCCCTCGTCGAAGGCGCCCTGGGTGCGGTCCAGGTCCGTCTGGGGGCGACGGAGTGCGATCTCCTCCTCGGTCACCGACGGGGGCCGGTGAAAGCCGATCTTCGCGGCGCGCAGCCAGCCGGGGAAGTCGCAGTCGCCGATCGTACGGACCTCAAGGCTCATGTCCCGCACGGTAGGCCGACCTCGGCCCCGGCCGCATCCCGTTTTCGCGACGCTGACGTCAGTCGCCCGCCAGCAGGTCGTCCACCCGCGCCTCGCCCTCGCGGTAGCGGCGGGCGATCTCGGTGCTGCAGCCGTCGACCGTCCGCTGCAGGGACTGCCGGCAGCGCGAGACCTGCTGCTCGTTGCGGACCAGCCGGCCCATCGCGTCGTGGAGTTCCTGGTCGGTGCGTGCCTCGAGGTCGGAGAGCTGGACCTCGGCGAGCATCTCCTCGGCGAGCTGCCGGTAGCGCTCGCTGTGCGGGGTGCCCAAAGTGACGTGGCGGGCGGAGGAGCGGTGCCGGGACGGGGAGTCCGTGAGGATCTCGGAGAGCCGGTCGAGCACGGGGGCGTCCGGGGCGGTGCGCCGGGCGAGTTCGGCGCGGAGGATGTCGATCCGGCCCTGGAGGAGCCGCCGCAGGTAGGAGAGGTCGGCCTCCTCCAGCTGGGCCTCGCGGCGCGCGGTGCGCAGACCTTCGAGGGTGAGGCCGGCGAAGTCGGGCTGGGGGGTGCCGGCGGTGAGCGGGGAGCGCGGGCCCGGTGCCTTGAGCATGCGATCGCCTTCCGCCGTGCCGGTCGTGATGCTGTGCTTCATCGCTGTCCGTCCCCTCGTCCCCCACGTCGGGCAGATATCGATCGTGCCACCGAGTAGCTGCGTCGCGCAGGCACCTGCACCCGAACGGCGGCTCCGGACAGTTGTACGTGAGTCCAAGCGGGCGTACGGCCCGGGTGCCGCGCGCCCCCGCCCAGCCGGGACAATGACGGCATGCGAGCGGTGGCCCAGCGGGTGAGCGAAGCGAGTGTCGTGGTGGACGGCGAGACGGTCGGGGAGATCGCCGGTCCCGGCCTGTGCGTGCTGGTGGGGGTGACGCACGACGACACGGAGGAGAAGGCGGCCCAACTGGCCCGGAAGCTGTGGGGGCTGCGCATCCTGCCCGGGGAGAAGTCCTGCTCGGACATCGCCGCGCCGCTGCTCGTGATCTCCCAGTTCACCCTCTACGGTGACGCCCGCAAGGGGCGCCGCCCCACCTGGAACGCGGCGGCGCCCGGCCCGGTCGCCGAGCCGCTGGTGGACGAGGTCGTGGCGCAACTGCGGTCGCTGGGCGCGCACGTGGAGACGGGCCGGTTCGGAGCGGAGATGAAGGTCTCGCTCACGAACGACGGCCCGTTCACGGTCGTGCTGGAGATGTAGGGCGCCTACGGCTCGACGACGGTCTCCTGGCTCGCCGCCGTCCCGTCCGCCAGCAGCGCGGCGTCCACGGGCGTGTTGCGCTTGATCACCGCGAGGGCGATCGGGCCCAGCTCCCAGTGCCGGGCGGAGGAGGTGACGGTGCCGACCGGGCGCCCGTCCGGCCCGTCGGCGGCGAGCCGTACGGGGGTGCCGTGGCCGGGCAGCTTGACCTCGCTGCCGTCTAGGTGGAGGAAGACCAGGCGGCGCGGCGGCCGGCCGAGGTTGTGCACCCGGGCGACGGTCTCCTGGCCGCGGTAGCAGCCCTTGTCGAGGTGGACGGCGGTGTCCAGCCAGCCCAGCTCGTGCGGGATGGTTCGGTGGTCGGTCTCCAGGCCGACCCGCGGCCGGTGCGCCTCGATCCGCAGCGCCTCCAGGGCGAGCACGCCGACGGGGGTGCCGACCTGCCCCGCGAGGTCCTCCAGTTCGCCGCGCGGCACGAACACGTCGCGGCCGTACGGGACCTCGCGCACCGGCCAGTCACCGGGGACGGCGGCGATGCTGCCGGCGGGCAGGTGCACGACGGCGTACTCGCCGGTCCGGTCCGAGACGTCGACCTGGTAGAAGAACTTCATGCTCTCCAGGTACGCGATGAGCTCGCCCTGCGTGCCGGGCTCGACGTGCATCCAGGTGGTCGTGCCGTCGTCGACGAGGTAGAGGGCGTGCTCGATGTGGCCGTGCGCGGAGAGGATCAGCGCCTCCGTGGCCTGGCCGGGCGGAAGGTCGCTGACGTGCTGGGTCAGCAGCAGGTGGAGCCACGCGAGGCGGTCCTGGCCGGTGACGGCGACGACGCCGCGGTGGGAGAGGTCGACGAATCCCTTGCCGTCCGCCAGTGCGCGCTGCTCGCGGAAGAGGTCTCCGTAGTGCGCGGCGACTCCCTCGTCGGGGCCTTCCGCGGGGACGGCACCGGGGAGCGACAGCAGGGGACTGGTCGTTGTTTGGCGCTGCATGCCCACCACCCTACGTCCGGTTACTTGAACCCTCAGGCGTTCGGGGCTTCCCCGCGCAGTCCGCGCAGCGACCGAAGATCGCGAAGTGCTTCATGTCGGTCTCGAAGCCGTACGTCTCGCGCAGCCGCGCGGTCAGCGGCTCGGCGACGGACACGTCGGCCTCGATGACCGACTCGCAGTCCCGGCACACCAGGTGCATGTGGTGGTGCCGGTCCGCGAGGTGGTAGGTGGGGGCGCCGTGCCCGAGGTGGGCGTGGCTGACCAGGCCCAGCTCCTCGAGGAGTTCCAGGGTGCGGTAGACCGTGGAGATGTTGATGCCGGAGGCGGTCTTGCGCACCTCGGTCAGGATGTCGTCGGGAGTGGCGTGCTCCAGCGCGTCCACAGCCTCCAGGACAAGCTGTCGCTGCGGCGTCAGCCGGTAGCCGCGCTGCCTCAGATCGCTCTTCCAGTCCGTGGTGACCACGAGGACAGTCTAGGCAGGGAAAAGGGGGATCACGGAGTCGTGATCCCCCTCGGGCAGCCGTACGGGGCCGCGGGGCCCGCTCGGCGGCGGGCCGGGCGGACGGCTCAGCGGAAGAAGGCGATGCCGTCGTCGGGGAGGTCCTTGAGGTCCTTCGCCCACTCGCTCGGGTTGACGACCTTCTTCAGGTGCGCCGACATGTAGGGGCGCAGCGGCACCTCGGGGGTGGCCTTCTCGCCGACCCACATCAGGTCGCTCTTGACGTAGCCGTACAGGCGCTTGCCGCCGCTGTACGGGGGCGCGTCGCCGAGCCGGGCCACGGCGTCGGTGACGAGGTCGATCTGCGGCTTGGCCTCGGCGAGCTCGCCGTACCAGATCTCGATGACGCCGTCGTCGCGGGTCATGGTGATCTCGACCTTGCGGTCCTTGTCGATGCGCCAGAAGCCGGACTCGCTCTCCAGCGGCTTCACCGGCTTGCCCTCGGCGTCCAGCACCCAGGTCTTGGAGGTGTACTCCAGGAACGACCGGCCGTCGTGGCTGAAGATCACTTCCTGCCCGAAGTTGCACTTCTCGGCGCCCGGGAAGTCGAAGACGCCCGCGCCCTCCCAGGTGCCCAGGAGGAAGGCGAGGGGGACGAGGTCGGGATGCAGGTCGGAGGGGATCTCGATCATGTTCAGCGCTGTCCCTGGTAGAGCTTCTTCACAGCCAGAGCGGAGAACGCGATGACGCCCAGGCAGACCAGGACGAGCAGGGTGTCGAAGAAGAACTCGATGGGGCTCACGAGTGTGCTCCTCGGGCAGGCGCGGACGGTCGGCGGCCCGGTGGGGCCGGGTACGAGTCTAGTGGGCGGGTACGGGCGCGGCCGCGCGAGGTCCGCGCGCCGCGCCCGCACCCGGTCTCCCGCGTACGGCCCGGGTCAGCCGAGCAGCTGTGCCTGGAGCAGCACGGTCTGGTGGAACGGCACGGCGGGCTGGGTGCCGGCCTTCTCCATGTGGACCACGGCGAGGGTGTCGCCCGCGGTGATGTACGCGGCGCGCAGGTGCGTGGCACCGCGCGGCGAGGCCTCGTTGTACGGCGAGACCATCTCCCCCTTGGGAACGGCCGAGTCGTCGTCGCTCCAGGTGGTGTCCGTCTGCGGGTGGGCGGCCTGCGCGAAGGAGGCGGGGACGATCAGCTCGTTCCTGACCCGGGTCGTGTACGGCTCGGTGGCGAACTGGACGAGGTAGATCTCGGTGCGGGTGCCGTCGGGCATGGTCCAGGCCCGTGCCGCGATGTGCCGGAGCGTGTTGTCGTCCAGCGCCGCGCGGAACTTCTTGCGGACGTCCTCCGGGTAGATCTCCACGAAGTCGGCCGTCGGCAGCCAGCCGCCGCGGTCCGGGAACGACGTGTCCCTCTTCGCGCCGCTGGGAATGGGGAGCAGCAGCGTCCGCAGGTCCGCGTGGTGCCGGCCCGCCGGGTTGTCCCTGTCCATGGCACCGGGCTGTCCGGCGGGCAGCTTGGGCAGCTTCAGCGCCGGGTAGGTCCAGCGCCCGTCGTCCGGGGTCTCCAGGCCCGGGATCTCGGTCCGCTCGGGCTGCGTGACGGCGTACGCCGCGGCACCGCCGAGGACGGCGAACACCACGACGGCAGCGGTCCAGCGCACGGCGGCGCGCAGGCCCCGCCGGTCGCGTAGGCGCTTGCGCGGGCCGGGCGTCACGGACTCGGCGGGGGTCGCCTCGGCGGGCACCGGCTCCGCGACGGCCTCCGCGGGCTCGGTGAGCTCCGTGAGCTCCGCGGCATCCGCGGCATCCGCGACGGCAGGCCCGACGGTCTCCGCCGGGGTGCCCGCGGGCTCCGTCGCGGCCCCGTCCGACGGGGTCTGCGCGGCCTCAGCCGGGCCGACCCCCGCCGGCACGGCGGCCGCGGGACCGGAGTCCGTGAGGGTCTCCTCCGCCGGGGCCGCGGACTGCGCCGGGATCTTCTTCACGTCGTCGCTCTGGGTCTGCTCGGTCATGCGGCCTCTCCCGGGTCCTGCACGCGGTCGAGCTGCTGCTTGAGCAGGTCGGCCGCCTCGGTCTTCCGCAACGGCGACGTGCCGGTCACCGACATGCGGATCAGCAGATCGCCCTCGGTGGCCTGGCACACCATGCTGTCGAGCTTCTGGCCCGGCTCCTTCGGCGGCAGGACGCAGCGCGCCTTGTTGTGGCCCGCGATCTTCGGGCCGTTGCGGAAGACGCCGAGGGCCTTGGTGAAGGCGGTGAAGAACTCGGTGTCGGCCTTCGCGGAGCGCTTGTTCTTCATCTGGACGATCTGGGTCTCGACGAAGAACCTCGACTGGTCCTCGCGGTAGGTGCGCATGCCCATGCCCTGGATGTGGAGCCGGGCGACCGCCTTGCGGACCATGTCGCGCTGCTTCTTCGGCACCCCGTCCAGGTCGCCGCGCATCAGTTCCTCGGCCCGCTCGGCCGAGAGCTCGGCGTCGTTGCCGAACTCGGCGATGTCCGGCCCCGGGGAGTAGTCGTCGGGCACCGGCAGCAACAGCTTGCCGAGAGCGCCGTAGTGGCTGCCGCCGGACCTGGTGCCGTACTCGCTGGTCTTCTTGGGCTCGGGGGCCTTCCAGGTCTGCGCGCTCGCCTGCTTCGCGTCGTCCTTCTGGTGCTGGAGGACGGTGAAGCCGATACCGCCGCCCGCGATGACGGCGACCAGTGCGGCGGCCGTCCCCAGGGCGACGCCGCGACGGCTCCTGCGGGGCGCCGGAGTGCTCTCCTCCCCGGCCGGGGCGAGGGCGGCCGCCTGCGTGTCAGCGGTCTCGGGTCCGGGCGCCGTCCCGCTCGCCGTCTCCGCCGGCGTCTCGCTCGCCGTCTCCGTCCGCGGTTCCGCCGACGTCGGCTCGGTCACGGCGGGAGGGATCGTCTCGTCGTTCACATGCGCTCCCACTGCCGCTTGGCCACAGCCTTGATCGTGGACTCGCTGATCGGCCGCCCCGAGGACATCCATATGTCGATCATGACGTTGCCCTTGCGGGCCAGGGCGCGTGCCATGTGGACCGGCAGGTAGCCGGCCTTCTCCTTGGTGTAGACCCAGACCCTGCCGTCGCGCGTGCCCGGGATGGCGGAGCCCCCGTAGCCCGCGTACTTCTTGGTCGGCATGTACTCCTGCTGCCCTTCAAGCTCCAGGGGTGTGACCGCCATGTACTCGTCGCGGAACTGCACCAGGCGGATCTCGGTCGTCGTCGTGGAGGATCCCGAACCGGTCTTCCACGTCGCCGCGGCCAGCCGCCTGAAGTCGCCGTTCAGGAGGTCCGTGAAGACCCAGCTCGGGTCCTTGAAGGTGTCGGCGTAGTCGTAGAGCGAGACCCAGCCGTCCTCGCCGTACGGAACGGTCCAGTCCTTGGCGCCCTTCGGCCGCTTCAGCAGCAGCTTGCGCAGGTCCCCGTCGGAGGTGACCAGCGTGTCCTCGGCGGCCGTCAGCGGCTTCGCCGCGGGGGCGGCGCCCTTGGGCTGCACGAGCTTGTGCTGGGCCAGCGGCGGGAGCGGGGTCTCGGGACGGTCGTACTGGATCTGGTAGCCGGCGCCGGCGCCCGCGAGGACGCCGAGGACCGCCGCGCAGGCGATCAGCAGGGTGGTCCGGCCGCGTCTGCGCGGCGGGCGGACGGGGGGCCCGTCCGGAACAGGGGCGACCTGTTCCTGGACGGGGGTGTCCTGGGACAAGGGGTTCTCCACTGGGGTGTTCGTGGGTGGGTGCGGACGGCGGGCGGGACGGTCCGTACGTCCGGTGTGCCGTGCGGCTCAGCGGCCGGTCCTCAGACGCCGGTACTGCTTGTCGAGGAGCCGGGCGAGCAGGTCCTTGCCGGGGGTCTTCGCCCCGGTGACGGAGAGGGTGATGTGCACGTCGCCCTGATGGGACAGGACGATCACCGAGCCGGTGCTCTCCGCGGAGGAGGACGACAGCCGGTAGGCCTTGGCGGGGCTGCCCGACGAGGGCAGCGTGATCCGGGTGCCCTGGTAGGAGAAGTCGTTGAAGTACGCGGTGGCGGAGCTCTCGCTCGCGAAGCGGACGAGCTGCGCGGAGACCTCGTAGTCGCCGTCGCCGGTGAGGTAGGTCCGCTGGGCCGCCGCCTTGAAGCCGTGGGTGGCCAGGGCCTGCTTCACGTCGGCGGAGTCCGCGACCTCGGAGCGGGAGAGCTCCGTGCCCTCCTCGTCCCCGTAGACCTCGGCGTCCGCCGGCGGGGCGAGCAGGAAGTAGCGCAGGTCGCCGCGGTGCCTGCCGCCGTCCACGGTGCCCTTGAGGGTCTGGGTGGGCGAGGGCGCGGCCGTCGCGGCGGGACTCGGGGACTGCGCCGGTGACGGCGATGCCGGGTCGCTCGTCCCCGGAACGGCACTGCTCGGTGCGGCCCCGCCGGGGAGCCCGGACGCGGACGGCGACGATGACGAGGAGCCGAACGCCACGACGGCCCCCGCGGTCAATGTCGCGAGCACAACAAGTCCGACGATCGAGGCGATCACGACGCCGGTACGCGAATCCGTACGCGCTTCCACAAGCCCCCCCGGGCAGAAATCCGCGGTCGGCGCGCTGATCGCGCCCACGCGGCGAACGCATTATGCCGAGCGTCGGCAAACGCTCTCAATGTTTTTCCTGTGAGACGGCCCAGCTTAGGGTATGGCCCATGGCGAAGAAGCTCGTGATCAAGGTAACCGCAGGTGCGGACGCTCCCGAACGCTGCTCCCAGGCGTTCACGGTGGCGGCGGTGGCGGTCGCCAGCGGCGTGGAGGTGTCGCTCTGGCTGACCGGCGAGTCCTCGTGGTTCGCGCTGCCCGGACGGGCCGCGGAGTTCGAGCTGCCGCACGCGGCGCCGCTGCCCGAGCTGATCGAGGGGATCCTGGCGGGCGGGCGGATCACGCTGTGCACGCAGTGCGCGGCGCGCCGCGACATCACGGAGAAGGACGTCCTGGAGGGCGTTCGGATCGCCGGTGCTCAGGTCTTCGTCAGCGAGGCCATGACCGACGGAACGCAGGCGCTCGTCTACTGAGAGCCACCGCCGCGGACCCGGGACATGTCTCCGCAGGGCGTCAGTGCTGGTCGCGGTGGTCGTCGCGGCGGTCCAGCTCGCGCCACCACTCGTCGGAGGTCGGGTCTCCGGTCTCGTCCCACCAGCGCTCGTTTGGGCCCCTGCGGTTGGCGACGACGGCGGCGATCGGCGGGATGACCATGGCCACCACGCACATCCCGACGGCCACCGGCACCGACCACAGGCGCACCAGACTCCACGCCAGGACGAAGAGCAGAACGCAACTGCCCATCATGGCGTAATACCAGCGACGACGACGCCTCGTGGACACCCTTCCACCGTACGACCCGAAGGGCCGCACTCCCACTCGGTGGCCCGGTGGAAATGCGGCCCTTCGCGTTCGGGCGGCCGTCGGGTCAGACGGCGATGGCGACCTCGGTGAGGTCGCCCCGCTGGGCCACGACGGCACGGTCCACCGTCGCGCCCGGTACGAGGGCGCGCAGCGTCCACGAACCGGGGGCGGCGAAGAAGCGGAACTGGCCGGTCGCCGAGGTCGGCACCTCGGCCGTGAACTCGCCGCCGCCGTCCAGCAGCCGGACGTAACCGGTCACCGGCTCGCCGTCGCGGGTCACGGAACCCTGGATGATCGTCTCGGTCGCCACGTCGATGCCGGCCAGGTCCGGGCCGCCTGCCTTCGCTCCACACATGGTGCTGATTCCTCCGGGTCGGGGTCTCGGGGGCTTACTTGGCTGCGCCGAGCTCGATCGGCACGCCGACGAGGGAGCCGTACTCGGTCCAGGAACCGTCGTAGTTCTTGACGTTGGGCTGGCCGAGCAGCTCGTGCAGCACGAACCAGCTGTGCGCGGAGCGCTCGCCGATGCGGCAGTAGGCGATGGTGTCCTTGGCCAGGTCCACGCCCTCGCCCTCGTACAGCTCCTTCAGCTCGTCGTCCGACTTGAAGGTGCCGTCGTCGTTGGCCGACTTCGACCAGGGGATGTTCCGGGCGGTCGGGATGTGGCCCGGGCGCTGGGACTGCTCCTGCGGGAGGTGGGCCGGGGCGAGCAGCTTGCCGGAGAACTCGTCGGGCGAGCGGACGTCGACCAGGTTGAGGTTGCCGATGGCGGCCACGACGTCGTCGCGGAAGGCGCGGATCGAGACGTCCTGGGCCTGGGCCCGGTACTCGGTGGCCGGGCGGGCCGGGACCTCGGAACCGTCGACGAGGTCGCGGGAGTCCAGCTCCCACTTCTTGCGGCCGCCGTCGAGGAGCTTGACGTCCTGGTGGCCGTAGAGCTTGAAGTACCAGTACGCGTAGGACGCGAACCAGTTGTTGTTTCCGCCGTAGAGGACGACGGTGTCGTCGTTGCCGATGCCCTTCTCCGACAGGAGCTTCTCGAAGCCGGCCTGGTCGACGAAGTCACGGCGCACCGGGTCCTGGAGGTCCTTCTTCCAGTCGATCCGGACGGCGTTCTTGATGTGGTTCTTGTCGTACGCCGACGTGTCCTCGTCGACCTCGACGATGACCACCTTCGGGTCGTCGATCCGGGCCTGGACCCAGTCGGCGTCCACCAGGACGTCACTGCGGCTCATTGCTGTCTCCTCCGGGGCAGTTGCGGATGTCTCGGCGCACGGACGGGTGCGCACGGGTGCCGGCTGCGCTGCACGGGCGCGTCACGGCGTTTGCGCGGGGAAGGACGGGGCGGCGTGCGGCGCCGGAAGACGGCGCGGGGGCCCCTAGGGGACGCGACAGAGCATGGCGGCGACACGGCACAGGTCGACTGCCCGCCGCTTCGTGAGGTCCGCCTGTCGCTTCATGGGCTCGATCGTAGGGAAGGGGACCGGCCGGTGTCACCGCCGGTCCGCATACCGAGAAAAGACTGTCCGTACTTCGAGACGAACAGCGGGTACCGGGGAGTCCGCCGTCGGACCGGCGCCCCGGCTCCCGCGCATCGACTGCGGAGCGGACGCCCCCGTCTCACTGGGCGAGAACGACCTTGGTGCCGGTCGCCGCGACGCTGATGCCGTCGGCGGTCGCGGTCACCGAGCTGAGCTCGATGCCCTCCGGCAGGCCCGACAGGGCGCGGGTGAAGTCGATCCGCTCGCGGATCAGGTCCTCCACGACCGGAGGCAGCGACTCCAGTCCCGGTATCTTGCCCGCGGTCAGCTTGATGCCGCCCTTGCCCGCCACGCTGACCTCGCTCACCACGCTGCGCTTGACCGTGCCGACCGGCGTGGAGACCTCCACCCCCACCTTGACCCGGCCCTTGCCGTTCTCCGAGGCGCCCCCGTAGCCGATGGTCACACCGCTCGGAGCGGCCTTGGCGAGGTCTTCGTAGCTGACGAGGGCGGTGCCCTCGGCCGTGTCGGCGACCGCGCTGCTGAAGCCGCTGCCCAGGCTCACCCCGTGCAGATCGGCCTGGAAGCGGGCGACGCGCAGCGTCTGGCCGCCGGTGCCGGTGGCCTGCACGCCGTCCGCGGTCACCTCGACGTCGTCCAGCTTCTCGGCCAGCACCTGTGTGAGGAACGGGAAGCCCTTGATGTCGATCCCGGGTGGCGAGGTCAGCCCGAGCGTCTGCTGCGCCCGGTCCGCCGCCTCAGACTCCGCGAAGTGCACGGCGATCCGGTCCGCCGCGACGAACAGGCCGCCGAGGACCACGACGAGGACAAGCAGGATCCGGACAGCACGCATCAGTCAACCCCCGAGTCGGTGTTCGGACCGACCCTAGTGCGTCTCAGCCCAGCAGTGCCCGGGCCATCACGTACACGGCCGGGGCCGCGGCGGTCAGCGGCAGGGCCACACCCGCGGTGAAGTGGACGAACCGGGACGGGAAGTCGTAGCTGGCCACCCGGAGGCCGATCAGCGCGCAGACCCCGGCGGCCAGCGCGACCAGCGCCGCGTCGGAGGTCTCCAGCTGCCCGAGGGCGATGCCGCTGCCCGTTGCGGCGGCGAGCGCGACCAAAACCGAGACCACGCCGGGCAGCGGGATCGCCCGGGCGAGCGTCGCCACGGCGACGGCGATCACCGCGGTCACGACGGCGTCGGTGCCCCGCGGGTCGGCCGTGGTCGCCAGGAAGCCGGTGGCCAGGATCGTGATGAGCGTCGAGGCGGAGGTCGCGGTCAGCGAGGAGAGCCGTTCCTCGGGGCTGCCGCGGTGGCGCAGTTGCAGGACGAGGACGAGCAGCAGCCAGACGCCGAGGGTGCCGATGATCACCGCCGGGGCGTTGTCCACCCCGTCGACCAGCACGGCGGCCTCGGCGGTGACGCCCGCCAGGAAGGCCAGCACGATGCCCTGCCGGGCCGGCCACATGCCGTTCAGCCGGAACCAGCCGGCCGCGGTGACCGCCTGCAGCACCACGCCCGCCGCGGCGAGCGCGGGGCGGCCCAGCAGCGCCCCGCCGGCCAGCACCAGCGCCAGCGCGGCCGTGACGAGGGCGGGCTGCATGCCGGGGGCGATGATCGGCGAGCCGGTGCGGGACGCCTGGCGGCGCCGGGCGGCGCGGCCGCCGCCGGGGGGCGGCTCCGGAGCGCCGTCTACGGGCGGGAGGACGGCGGTGGTGTCGGGCGCCGGCATCGGGCCGGCGCCGCGGTCGTACCAGTCGTGGTTGTCGGTCACGTGCTCATCCTCCCGCGAACGGCGGGAGCACCTCGACGGTGCCGCCGTCCGCCAACCGGACCCCGGCGTGGTCCCGGGTGCCGACGGGGTTGCCGTCGACCAGGAACGAACAGTTCGCCAGTACGCGGGCGAACTCGGGGCGGGACGCGTGGCGCTCGCGCGCCGCGTCCAGCGCCTCGGCGAGGGTGCCCTCCCGGTACGGCTCCTCCGCTGCGCCGGCGGCGGCCTTGGCCGCTGCCCAGTACCGGATGGTTCCGTGTGCCGCCATAGCGGTCCTTCCGTTCGCCCGTGCGGGTCCTGCCGCGGTCCATGATGGCGCAGCGCGGGCGGCACGCGGCGGCCGGGCCCGGTGGTGCGGGGTCCCGGCGTCAGGCGGGTGCGCCGGCGGGGCGGGCCCGTCCGGTCGTCCACCCGGCGATGCGGCGCAGGAGGTCGGGCGCCGCGGCGTTCTCGGCGTGGCCGAATCCGTGCTCGATCCAGAGTTCGGCCGCGCCGCCCGCGGCGTCGGCGAGGGAGAGCGGGTGGTCGAGCGGGAAGTAGCCGTCGCGGTCGCCGTGCACGACGAGCAGCGGGGTGGGCGCGATGGACCGCACGGCCTCGACGGGCGGCACGGGCACGGGGTCCCAGTCCTTGTCGTGGATGCGGGTGTGCAGCAGTCCCCGGGAGACCAGGCGTCCCACGGGCTGGGTGATCGCCCAGTGCACCCGGCGCATCGGCGCCGTACCGCGGTAGTACCAGCGCGCGGGCGCACTCACAGAGACGACCGCATCAATGTGCGCCCCCTCGTGTGCCGGTTTGCGCCCCGCGTGCCGCAGAACGACGGAGCCGCCCATGGAGAAGCCCACCGAGGCCACCGCGGGGTGGCCGAGCCGCCGTGCCCAGCGCACCGCCGCGTCCAGGTCCAGAACCTCGCGGTCGCCGACCGTGGAGCGCCCGCCCGAGCGGCCGTGGCCCCGGAAGGAGAAGGTCACCACACCGCCGACACCGGCCGCGCCGGCGAAGATCTCCGCCGCGCGGCGCACGGCCGGCCGCTCCAGGGCGCCGGTGAAGCCGTGCGCGACCACGATCGCGAGCCCTCCGGGCGTCGATCCAGGCAGGTAGGCGGCGTCGATCGGCACCCGGTCCTCGGCCGTCAGCACCGCTCGCAACCCACCGGAAATGATCGACGGGACACACGACCGCGCAACCGCGGACTCACTTACCGACTCCATGTGGGCTATTCTCTTGGGTCAAGAGGATCCGGGCAGCGTCGCCCCCGGGTCCTTTCGTGCTTTCCGGGCGACCGGAGCGCACACGTCGGCGGACGCACACGTCCTCGCAGGGACCGAGGAGGGTCGCAATGGGCAAGCGGAACACGCATGACCGGACGATGAACGATGGGAGCGGCCGGTGAGCTCTCTCCTCCTCCTGACGAACGCGCTCCAGCCGTCCACCGAGGTGCTCCCCGCGCTCGGACTGCTGCTGCACAACGTACGGGTGGCCCCGGCCGAGGGCCCCGCGCTGGTGGACACCCCCGGCGCCGACGTGATCCTCGTCGACGGACGCCGCGACCTGCCGCAGGTCCGCTCGCTGTGCCAGCTGCTGCGCTCCACCGGACCTGGCTGCCCGCTGGTCCTGGTGGTCACCGAGGGCGGCCTGGCGGCCGTCACCGCGGACTGGGGCATCGACGACGTCCTGCTGGACACCGCGGGGCCCGCCGAGGTCGAGGCGCGGCTGCGGCTGGCGATGGGCCGCCAGCAGACCGGCGTCGACGACAGCCCGATGGAGATCCGCAACGGCGACCTGTCGGTGGACGAGGCCACGTACAGCGCGAAGCTCAAGGGCAGGGTCCTGGACCTGACCTTCAAGGAGTTCGAGCTGCTGAAGTACCTCGCGCAGCACCCGGGCCGGGTCTTCACCCGCGCCCAGCTGCTGCAGGAGGTCTGGGGCTACGACTACTTCGGCGGCACGCGCACCGTCGACGTGCACGTACGGCGCCTGCGCGCCAAGCTCGGGCCCGAGCACGAGTCACTGATCGGCACCGTCCGCAACGTCGGCTACCGCTTCGTCACCCCGGAGAAGGGCGACCGGCCGGCGGAGGAGGAGGCAGGGGCCGCGCGGAGCGGGCAGGCACCGGCGGAGGGGGCGGCCGTGACCCCCTCCCGGAACGGCTGATCACACGGTGGTCACGCCTGTGGACAGACGGTGGGATGCACGGGTGTACCCGCGTAGACTCGGCCCGTGGCAAAGGTGACGCGTGACGATGTGGCAAGGCTTGCGGGGACCTCGACCGCAGTCGTCAGCTACGTCATCAACAACGGACCCCGGCCGGTCGCACCGGCCACCCGCGAGCGCGTGCTCGCGGCGATCAAGCAACTGGGCTACCGCCCCGACCGGGTGGCCCAGGCGATGGCGAGCCGCCGCACGGACCTCATAGGGCTGATCGTGCCGGACGCCCGGCAGCCGTTCTTCGCGGAGATGGCGCACGCCGTCGAGAGGGCGGCCGCCGAGCGCGGCAAGATGGTGCTGGTCGGCAACTCGGACTACCTCGACGAGCGCGAGGTGCACTACCTGCGCGCCTTCCTCGGTATGCGCGTCTCCGGGCTGATCCTCATCAGCCAGGGCCTCAGCGAGCACGCCGCGCTGGAGATAGACGCCTGGGACGCGCGGGTCGTGCTGATGCACCGGCGGCCCGAGGCGATCGACGACGTCGCGGTCGTGACGGACGACGTCGGCGGCGCCCAGCTCGCCACCCGGCATCTGCTGGAGCACGGGCACGAGTACGTGGCCTGCCTCGGCGGCACCGAGGCCACCCCGAAGTCCGGCGACCCCGTCACCGACCACGTCGAGGGCTGGCGCCGGGCGATGCACGAGGCCGGCCGCTCCGTCGAGGGGCGCCTGTTCTCCACCCCGTACAACCGCTACGACGCCTACCAGGTGGGCCTCGAACTGCTGTCCCACCCCGACCGGCCGACCGCGATCGTCTGCGCCACCGACGACCAGGCCATCGGCGTACTGCGGGCGGCCCGCGAACTGCGGATCGACGTGCCCGGCGAGCTGGCCGTGGCCGGCTTCGACGACGTCAAGGAGGCGGCGCTCACCGACCCGCCGCTGACCACGGTGGCCTCGGACCGCGAGGCGATGGCCCGTGCGGCGGTGGACCTGGTGCTGGACGACGGGCTGCGGGTCTCCGGCTCGCGGCGCGAGCGGCTGCGGCAGTTCCCGTCCCGGCTGGTCGTGCGGCGCAGCTGCGGCTGCCACTGACCCCCGCGCCGGCCACGGCGGGCGGCTCCCGCCCGCCGCGGCCGGCGACCTGGCTACGGGCCGTGTAAGCCTCGGCCCTGACCTGCGGGTTTCGTTCTTTATATCGGGCATACGGAACTCTGCCCCGGTTCTCAGGCCGTGCTCAGGAAGCTCTCATGTTCGGTGAGCACAGTCATAGGCATGAACGAAGACGCCCGTCGCAACGACGCCCACGACCCGCAGCAGCCGCAGCAGTCCCACGGCGCCGGCGGGTACCCGCCCCGGCCGCCGTACGAGCCGCACCTTTCGTACGGCAACCCGGCGCCCTACGCCTCGCACCCCCAGCCGGTGGCGCAGGCGCAGGCCCAGCCCCGCACGCGCCGCCCGGTGGCACTGGTCGCCTCCGTGGCGCTGGTGTCCGCGCTGATCGGCGGCGGGACGGCCGCCCTGGTGGGGCGGGCGACCACCGCTCCGGCCGCGGCAGGCACCTCGACGAAGGTGATCGGCACCAGCAGTTCGGGCAACACCGGCGTCGCGGCCGTGGCCGCCGCCGTCAGCCCGAGCATCGTGGAGATCAGCGCGACGTCCGGCGCCGGGGAGTCGACCGGTTCGGGTGTGGTCGTCACCGGCGACGGTGAGATCGTCACCAACAACCACGTCGTCTCCGGGGCCGACTCGGTCAAGGTGACCTTCAGCTCCGGCAAGACGGTCACCGGCAGCGTCGTCGGCACTGACGGCGGCAAGGACCTCGCGCTGGTGAAGGCCGAGGGCGTGAGCGGCCTGCCGGTCGCGTCACTGGGCGACTCCAGCCGGGTCACGGTCGGCGACCAGGTCGTCGCCATCGGCTCCCCCGAGGGCCTGACCGGCACCGTCACCAGCGGCATCGTCTCCGCGCTCGATCGCGACGTCACCGTCTCCACCGGCCAGAGCCAGGGGCAGCGGCCCGGCGGCGGGCCCGGCCGGTGGCCGTTCGAGTTCGGCGGCGGCCAGTACAACGGCGACGTCGGCCCGTCCACGACCACGTACAAGGCGATCCAGACCGACGCCTCGCTCAACCCCGGCAACTCCGGTGGCGCCCTGATCAACATGAGCGGCGAGATCATCGGCATCAACTCGGCCATGTACTCCGCCGCTTCCTCCTCCTCCGGCCAGGCGGGCAGCGTCGGTCTCGGCTTCGCCATCCCGGTCAACACCCTCAAGGCAGACCTCGACACCCTGCGCAACGGCGGCAGCGACAGCTGACCGCACCGCATCGAAGGGATGTGGCCACCATGAACGTCTTCCTCAGCACCTCCCTCCACCCCGCGACCGTCCCGTCCGGCCCCGCCGACCGCGCGCTGATCCCCTACCGGGAGCCGGCCGCCCGCGAGCCCGAGATCGCGACCACCCGCCGGTACGCGCGCCGCTACGCCCGCCGGGCGATTGCGGCCCACCGCCTCGCCGCCGTGCGAGGCTAAGAACCGGAGCACCCCGCCGCACGCCCCGGCGGCACCCGCCGCCCCCGACCCTCATCCCGCGAGGTGGAAGACCATGAGCCCCGGCGAGAACGACGAGGCCCCCGCCCGCATCCTGATCGTGGACGACGAGCCCGCGGTCCGCGAAGCACTCCGGCGCAGCCTCGCCTTCGAGGGATACCAGACCGAGCTGGCGGAGGACGGCCTGGCCGCCCTGGACCAGGTCGCCTCCTACCGACCCGACGCGATCGTCCTCGACGTCCTCATGCCGCGCATGGACGGCCTCACCGCCGCCCGCAGGCTCCGGTCCGGCGGCACCACCACCCCGATCCTCATGCTCACCGCCCGCGACACGGTCGGCGACCGGGTCACCGGTCTCGACGCCGGCGCCGACGACTACCTCGTCAAGCCCTTCGAGCTGGACGAACTGCTGGCCCGGCTGCGGGCGCTGCTGCGACGCAGCGCGTACGCGGCGGTGCCGGGCGCCGACACCGCCGAGGAGAGCGCGCTGTCCTTCGCCGACCTGCGGATGGACACCTCGACCCGCGAGGTCACCCGGGCCGGCGTGCCGGTCGAACTGACCCGCACCGAGTACACCCTGCTGGAGATGTTCCTCGCGCACCCGCGCCAGGTGCTCACCCGCGAGCAGATCCTCAAGGCGGTCTGGGGCTTCGACTTCGAGCCGAGCTCCAACTCCCTGGACGTGTACGTGATGTACCTGCGGCGCAAGACCGAGGCCGGCGGCATGCCCCGGCTGGTCCACACCGTGCGGGGCGTCGGCTACGTGCTGCGCTCCGCGGAGGGCAAGGGCTGATGCCGCGCATCCCGCGCTTCCGTTCCCTGCCGCTGCGCTCCCGGCTGGCGATCCTCACCGCGGCCGCCGTGGCGGTCGCCGTGGCCGGGTGCGCGCTGGCCTGCTGGTTCATCGTGCGGGCGCAGCTGAACCAGCGTCTGGACGACTCGCTGCACGACGCCTCGACCGGAGGGGGACACGCGGCCACGGAGGTGCTGCGGCTGCGCGGCTGCCTGAGCGAGCCGGACAGCAACACCGACGACTGGCGGGTCGTCGCCAATCCGTACCGCGCGTCCATGCAGCTCGTCACCGTCAACGGCACGTCGTGCTGGGTGCTCGGCGACCAGACGCTCCCGGTGACCAAGGCCGATCTGGCCGTCCTGCGGCGGGAGAGCCCGAAGTCGCTGCAGACCGTGACCGCGGCCGACGGCACCGAGATGCGGGTCCTGACGCAGCAGGCAACCATCACGTCCCGCGACCAGAAGGTGCCGGTCGCCATCTCCACCGCGCTGCCGCTCAGCGAGGTGACCGGGCCGCTGAACACCCTCGCCCTGGTCCTCCTGGCGGTCAGCGGCATAGGGGTGCTCGGCGCGAGCGCGGCCGGCCTCGGGGTGGCCCGCGCGGGGCTGAAGCCGGTGGACCGGCTCACCGACACCGTGGAGCACGTCGCGCGCACCGAGGACCTGAGCGTCCGCATCCCGGTCGAGGGCCGCGACGAGATCGCCCGGCTGTCGGCCTCCTTCAACTCCATGACGGCCGCGCTGTCCTCCTCCCGCGAGCTGCAGCAACAGCTGATCGCGGACGCCGGGCACGAGCTGCGCACCCCGCTCACCTCCCTGCGCACCAACATCGAGCTGCTGGAACGCAGCGAACTGACCGGCCGGGAGCTGCCCCCCGAGGACCGCCGGGAGCTGATGCTGTCGGTGAAGGCGCAGATGGGCGAACTGGCGGCGCTGATCGGCGATCTGCAGGAGCTGTCCCGCCCGGACGTGGCGCACGGCGGCGCGCCCTCGCAGACCGTGGCGTTCCACGAGGTCGTCGAGGCCGCGCTGGAGCGGGCCCGGCGGCGTACCGGCCCCGACCTGAAGATCACCGCCGAGCTGGCGCCTTGGTACCTGCGGGCCGAGCCGTCCGCCCTGGAACGGGCGGTGATCAACCTCCTGGACAACGCCGTGAAGTTCAGCCCGCCGGCCGGCACGGTCGAGGTGGACCTGCACGGCGGCGAGCTGACGGTCAGGGACCACGGCCCCGGCATCCCGCCCGAGGACCTGCCGCACGTCTTCGAGCGCTTCTGGCGTTCGGCCTCCGCCCGCAGTCTGCCCGGCTCGGGCCTCGGCCTGTCGATCGTGGCCCGTACGGTGCAGCAGCTCGGCGGCACCGTCGCGGTGCACCCCGCGCAGGGCGGCGGCACGGTGGCGGTCGTCCGGCTGCCCGGGGCGCGGACCCCGCCGCCCGAGGCGCCGGGGGCCTGACCGGGCCCGCCGGCTACCCGGCGTGCCAGCGCTGCGCGTCGCCGGTGCCGGTGGGGGCGAAGGAGAGGGTGGAGCCGGGGGCGGTGCCGTCCGGCTGCATCGCGGTGCCGGGGTCGATCCGGGGGCGGACCCGGCCCAGGGAGTCGACCAGGAACTGCAGGTTCGCCGCGTTCCTGCCCTCGACCGACGAGCAGGCCCAGATGCCCAGGCCGCGGTCGGTGTCGCCGCGCGAGTCCAGGCAGAAGGAGGAGTCCGCGCCGTTGACCAGCAGGCCGCGGGAGTCCACCCGCCACTGCTGGGAGGCCGAGCCGGAGTCGCAGCCGGCGACGATGACGTCGTCGCCCTTGTCGAACTCCTCGTCCCGTACGTCCAGGCAGAGGCCCGACGCGTCGTTGACGACCTGGCCCCAGTCGCCGCCCGGCACCCTGCGCGGCGGGTCGGCGCCGGGTGTGCGCGTCGGCCGCGCGGGTGAGCGGGTCGCCGACGCGCTCGCGGTGGCGGAGGCGGAGGGCGTACGCGAGGGACCGCGGGTCGCGGTGGGGCTCGGGGTGACGGTCTGCGTGGCGGTCGCGGTGACCGTGACGGAGTCCGCCGGCGGCCGGGGCAGCGCTCCGTCGTTGCCGGTCGGGGCGGGGTCGTCGCCCGTCGCGTACACCAGACCGGTGGCCGCGAGGCCGGCGACGGTGACGAGCAGCAGGGAGACCAGGGGCGAGGGGTAGCGGGTGCGCAGGCTCAGCAGCCGCTCCAGCGGGCCGGGCCGCCGGCGCCGGCGGGACATGGCGGGCGCCGCGGGCGGGGCGGGTGCGGCGGCGGGCAGCGCGGGGGCGGAGCGGGCCGCCAGGTAGGCGGGCCCGGCCCAGCCGAGCAGAGCCGCGGCGAGCAGCGGCCGGGGGTCGTGTTCGAGGGCGATCAGCGTCTCCAGCGCGCCGGAACAGCCCTGGCAGTGCGCGAGATGCCGGTCCACGTCCTCGTTCTGCCGGGCGTCGTCGCGTCGGGCGGCGGCGTCCAGGAGCCTGCCGAAGCCCTTGCACCGGGGGTCCTCGCTGCGGTCCAGGTACGTCCGCAGGTAGGCCTCGCGCAGCGCGTCCCGGGCCCTGGCGGTCAGGTCCGCGACCTCCGTGGGCCGGTCGCCCGTCCAGCGGGCGACGTCGGGGGCGTTCTCCCGCTCGACGACCGTGTGCCACAGCAGGCCCTGGGTGTGCTGCGGCAGGACCGCGAAGGCTCCGGACAGCACGGAGCGTTCGGCCAGATGGAGCCGCGGATGGACGGGCAGCCCCGGGAGGCCGGGAAGGCGCCGCTCGGCGCCGCGGATGTCGTCGATGAAGGCGGCGTAGTCGTCACCGAGCCGCTCGCGGCGGGTGCCGGCCGCCCACACGGCGGCGGCCTGGTGGACGAGCATCAGCAGCCGGTGCCGCCACGGGCCGCGGGGGTCGATGCCCCGGTGCACCTCCTGCCAGGCCAGCGCGAAGGCCTGCGCGGCGAGTTGGTCGGCGGCGGCCCGGTCGCGGGCGCACAGCCGTGCGTAGCAGGCGACCGCGGGCAGATGGCGGCGGCGCAGTTCCTCGGTCGCCGGGTAGGCGGTCGGTGCGCCGGCCCGTACCCGCTCGGTGAGAGCGGCGTCGGACAACTGGTCGTCAACGGGCGCTTGGTGGGTTTTGGACACAGCGGACCACCCGGACACATCGATGGGTCTGGAGGGACAGGGCTGCCCATGGTGAAGCACAAGTTACCGCCGAGGAAAGTGTTTCCGCTGGTAACTCCCCTTCGACGCAAGGGGTAAGCGCCTTCCTCGCACACGCTGCGGCCGGCGGGTCACCCTGAGCCGCCGTTCTCGCTCAGCGGATGACGTGCGGCAGGAAGCGCGCGTAGGTGTCGGTGACCAGGCCCGCCGACTCGCGGATGCCGAGCCCGGCCGCCTCGTCCGCCACGACCCACGCGCCGAGCACCACGTGGTTGCCGTCGAACACGGGCAGCGGGGCCAGTTCCTGGTAGCAGCAGGGCTCGTCGGCGCGTGCCTCCGCGGCCTGCCCCGCACGGTGCACGGTGACGCCGGCGCCCTCGCGGCCGAGCAGCGGCTTGGCGACCCAGCCGGTGGTCCGGGCGAGTTCGCGGGGGCCGTCGAGGTGGGCGGCGAGAAGGTTGGGGTGGCCCGGGTAGAGCTCCCACAGGACGGCCAGGAGCGCCTTGTTGGAGAGCAGCATCTTCCAGGCGGGCTCGATCCAGCAGGTGGTGCCGGTGCCGCCGCCGTTGTCGAGGGTGTCCAGGACATGGCCGCCGAAGGGGTCGCCGGCCAGCCACTCCCAGGGGTAGAGCTTGAAGCAGCTGCGGATGAAGCGCAGCCGGTCGTCGACGAAACGGCCGGAGAGCTCGTCCCAGCCGATCGCCTCCACGGACAGGGCGTGCGTGTCGAGCCCGGCCTGTTCCGCGGTCTCCCGCAGGTAGGCCACCGTCATCAGGTCCTCGCCGAGCTCGTCGGTCTCGGTGTGAGCGAAGTGCACCGGGCCGGGCGGCAGCAGCGGGGCCTGG
This sequence comes from Streptomyces sp. PA03-3a, assembly GCF_033792735.1. Classification (NCBI taxonomy): domain Bacteria; kingdom Bacillati; phylum Actinomycetota; class Actinomycetes; order Kitasatosporales; family Streptomycetaceae; genus Streptomyces; species Streptomyces sp. PA03-3a. Next base: position 29,482 of record NZ_JARAVM010000028.1, on the reverse strand, counting down.
CGCCGCCACGCGTCGACGAGGCGTTCGTGCAGGGAGTTCCACTGGTCGGCGCCGGGGAAGCGGTCCTCCATCCAGAACCACTGGGCGCTGGCCGCCTCCACCAGCGAGGTGGGGGTGTCGGCGTTGTACTCCAGCAGCTTCGCCGGGCCGGTCCCGTCGTAGCGCAGGTCGAAGCGCCCGTAGAGGGAGGGGAGTTCCGCCCGCCGCCGCCAGGACTCGGCGATCCGGGCGGCCAGGCGCGGGTCGTCGACGCCGAGTTCGGCGAAGCGGTCCTCGGCCACGATGTGTTCCGCGGCGGCGAGGCACATCGCGTGCAGCTCCCCGACGGTCTCCTCCAGGGCCTCGACCTCCGGGAGCGAGAACTCGTAGTACCCGCTCTCGTCCCAGTACGGCCGCAGGGAGCCGTCGGGGTAGCGGGTCAGCGGGTAGACGACGCCCTGCTCCTCCACGATCCGCTGCCAGCCGGGGCGCGGCTCGACGGCGTGCCGGCGCATCAGCCGCCGCCGGACCCGTGGCCCGACCCGTGGCCGCCGAAGCCCCCGGTCTTCACCGACGACTTGTCGAAGCTGCCGCCCTTGGCCTTCCCGTTGCGGACGCTGCCGCCGTAGTAGTAGCGGCCCTGGCCGCTGCCGTCGTCGCACTTCTCGGGCGGGAGTGTGCGGTAGGTGTCGGGGTCCACGCAGCGCTCGTCGGGTTCGGAGCCGCACGCGGCCAGCGCGGCGGCGAGCACGCCCATGCCGCCGAGGATCACCGTGCCGGACCTGAACCGCCGTCGCCCCGTAGTCGTCATGTCCACAGCGTAGGGAGCGCGGGCGGGCGTTGCGAGGGCGGGGTGACGGGGCGGGGACGGGGCGGAGACCGGGCGGGGGACGGGGCGGGCCGCCGCGAACGACGGGGGCGGCCGTCGGTGTCGACGGCCGCCCCCGGTGCGGTGCCCGGTCGCGGGACCCGCCCGCTCCCGCCGCGTACTACTGGACGATCGTGATGCGGTTCGCCGCCGGGGCCGCCAGCGGCGCGGAGGCCGAGGAGTTGGCGGTCAGGTAGGCGTTGAGCGCGGCCAGGTCGTCGCCGCCGACGAGCTCGCCGGTGCCCTTGGCCAGCTCGCCGAAGCCGTCACCGCCGCCGGAGAGGAAGGAGTTCATCGCGACGCGGTAGCTCCCGGCCGGGTCGATCGGGGCGCCGTTCAGGCGGATCGAGTCGGTCACGACGCGGGCGGCGCCGGACTTGGTGAGGTCCAGCGTGTAGGTCAGGCCGGCCGAGATCTGGAGGATCTTCGGGGCGGCCTCGTTGCTGCCGCTGACCTGCTGCTGGAGCGCGGTGACCAGCTGCGCGCCGGTCAGCGTCCGCAGGTTGACCGTGTTGCTGAACGGCTGGACCGCGAAGCCCTCGCCGTAGGTGACGACGCCGTCGCCCTCGCTGCCGGAGGCCTTGTGCACCAGGTCGGTGCGGATGCCGCCGGGGTTCATCAGCGCGATCGAGGCCGAGGGGTCGAGGGTCTTGGCGTACGCGAGCTGCGCGTCGGCGATGAGGTCGCCGAGGGCGGACTCGCTGCCGGCCCGGGTGATGTCCTGGGAGATGTAGCCGACGGTGCGGCCGGCGACCGGGGCGGCCAGCGTCTGCCAGCGGCTGATCAGCGAGGTCATGTCCGCGGCCTTGTTCTGGGTGCGGTCCACGACGTGGTTGGAGCCCCGGACCGAGGCGCGCACGATGTCGTGCGTGCGCGTGTCGTACTTCATGTCCAGCTCGGTGAAGAGCCGGCCGAAGGACGCCGCGCTGGTGACCAGGCGGTCGTTGCCCTTGGGGTCGGGGATGGTGCAGACGTACGCGTTGTGGGTGTGGCCGGTCACCAGCGCGTCGACGTCGGCCGAGGTGTGCTTGGCGATGTCGACGATCGGGCCGGACAGACCGGTGCCCGAGCCGCCGGCGTCGCAGTCGTAGTTGTACGCGGAGGAGGCGGGGAAGCCGCCCTCGTGCACGAGCGCGACGACGGCGTTGACGCCCTTGCGCTTGAGCTCCTTGGTGTACTTGTTGATCGTCTCGACCTCGTCGAGGAACTTCAGGCCCTTGACGCCCTCGGCGGTGACGATGTTCGGGGTGCCCTCGAGCGTGACGCCGATGAAGCCGACGCGGACGCCCTTGACGTTCTCGATGGTGTAGGGCTTGAGCAGCGGGCGGCCGGTCTTCTCGTTGACGACGTTCGCCGAGAGGATCGGGTAGTCGGCGCCCTCGAACGCGCGGCCCTTCTCGTAGCAGCCCTCGACCGGGTGGCAGCCGCCGTTCTGCAGACGAAGCAGCTCGTCCTTGCCCTCGTCGAACTCGTGGTTGCCGACGCCGGTGACGTCCAGGCCCAGCTTGTTCATGGCCTCGACGGTGGGCTCGTCGTGGAACAGGCCGGACAGCAGCGGGCTGGCGCCCACGATGTCGCCGGCGGCCACGGTCAGCGAACGCTCCTGGCCCTGGCGGGCGGTGCGCAGGCTGGAGGCCAGGTACTCGACGCCGCCGGCGTCGATCGTCTTGGTGGTGCCGTCCGCCTGGAGCTCGGTGACGCGGCCGGAGGAACCGGCCGGGGGCTCCAGGTTGCCGTGGAAGTCGTTGACGGCGAGCAACTGGAGGTCGACGGTACGGCTGCCGTGGCCGTGACCCCCGGGGTGGGTCTCGTGGGCCTGGGCGGTCGGGCTCGCTATGACGAGCGCACCGACCGCGGCCAGACCGGCGGTCGCGGCGGCGACGCGGCGGGCTCCGCGGCGACGCGGGTGGGTCACTGACATGGGTCCCCTTGGACGTGGGCGATGGATGAGAGGCGGAGGACTGCCGCAGCCTATTGTCAACGCGCGTAGTTGTCAGTGGCTTTGCGGTTACGGGCAGGTTTCGACTGATCGGTGCATGCCGAGCCGCCATGAACTTCGTCTCGAATGACGGAAGGATCTGTCTCGCCATTCAAACGGGCGGCATAGTTGGATCCACCACCCACCGAGGAGGTGCACGCCATGCGCCGCCGCTGGCTGATGCTCGCCCTGGGCACCGGGGCACAGACCGCCGCCTGCGCCTTCGTCTACGGAGTCCCCTATCTGGCCGCCGCGTTGCGGGACACGGCGCACCTGACCCTGCCGCAGATCGGCCTCCTCATCGCCTGCCCCACCGCCGGGCTGGTCGCCGCCCTCGTCGCCTGGGGCGCGGCCGCGGACCGGTACGGCGAACGCGTCGTCATCGCCGCCGGGCTGGGCGGCGCCGCCGCGCTGCTCGCCGTCGCGGCCAGCCCGGTGGGCGCGGGGGGCGGGACGACGGCGCTGGGCGCGCTGCTCGCCCTTGCCGGGGCCGCGGGTGCCTCGGTGTACTCCGCGAGCGGACGCCTCGTCATGGGCTGGTTCTCCGCCGGTGAGCGGGGGCTGGCCATGGGCATCCGGCAGACCGCCACCCCGCTCGGCATGGGCGTGGCCGCGCTGACCATGCCCCCGCTCGCGGCCGCGTACGGGGTGCGCGGCGCCTTCGGCTTCCTGGCCGCGGTGTGCGGGGTCGTCGCCTGTCTGGTCGCGCTGTTCGCCGCCGACCCGGCACGCCCGCAGGCCGCTCCCGGGGCGGCCCCGGCGGCCAACCCCTACCGGGGTTCGGCCACCTTGTGGCGGATCCACGGCGCGGGCGCGCTGCTGGTCGTACCGCAGTTCACGGCGGGCGCCTTCGCCCTGGTGCTGCTGGTGGACACCCGGGGCTGGTCCGCGGTCGGCGCCGGCCGGCTGATCGCCCTCGCGCAGGTGCTGGGGGCCTGCTTCCGGATCGCCGCGGGGCTCTGGTCGGACCGGGTCGGCAGCCGGCTGCGGCCGATGCGCCAACTGGCCGTCGCCACCGCCGTGGTGGTCGCCGCGGCGGCCACGACCGCGGCCTTCCCCTCCCCCCTGACCGCGGCCGCCCTCGTCCTGTCCGTCGGGGTCACCGCCAGTACCAACGGCCTGTCGTTCACCGCCACGGCCGAGCGCGCCGGCCCGTCCTGGTCCGGACGCGCCCTCGGCGTCCACAACACCGGCCAGAACCTGACCGCCGCGGTCGTCCCGCCCCTGAGCGCCGCCCTCATCTCGGCCACCGGCTACTGGCCCGCCCTCGCCGCCGCGGCGTTCGTGGCCTGCGGTGCGGCGGCACTGGTGCCGATGGACACCTCCCGCACCCCGGCGGTCGTAAGCTCGGTCCCATGACCGACGCAGCAGCGCAGCAGACCGCCGTGGGCCCCCGCCGGATCGAGACCCTCGACGAGCTGGACCCCGGCCGGGCCGACGCGGTCCTCGCCCTGATCGGGGCGGCCGCGGAGGTCGACGGCCAGGCCGCGGTCTCCGAGCAGGGCCGGCTGAACCTGCGCGGCGGCGCCCGTGACGGCGTACGGCACCTGCTGGTCGAGAGCGACGGCGTGCTCGTCGGGTACGCCCAACTGGAGGACACCGACCCGGTCGAGGCCCCCGCCGCCGAGATGGTCATCCACCCCGCGCACCGCGCGCAGGGCCACGGCCGCGCCCTCGGCCACGCCCTGCTCGCCGCCTCCGGCAAGCGGCTGCGGGTGTGGGCGCACGGCGGCCACCCCGCCGCCCGCCACCTGGCCGGGCTGCTCGGCCTCGCCCTCTTCCGCGAGCTGCGGCAGCTGCGCCGCCCGCTGGAGGAGGGGGCCGGCGCCCCGCCGCTGGGCGAGCCCGTGCTCCCCGCCGACGTCACCGTGCGCGCCTTCGTCCCCGGTCAGGACGACGCCGCCTGGCTGGCGGTCAACGCCGCCGCCTTCGCGCACCACCCCGAGCAGGGCAGCCTCACCCAGCGCGACCTGGACGACCGCAAGGCCGAGCCGTGGTTCGACCCGGCGGGCTTCTTCCTCGCCTTCCGCGGCGACCGGCTGGCGGGCTTCCACTGGACGAAGGTGCACGAGCGCGAGCGCCTCGGCGAGGTCTACGTACTGGGCATCCACCCCGACGAGCAGGGCGGCGGCCTGGGCCGGGCCCTCACCCTGATCGGCCTGCGGCACCTCGGGCACGACCGCGGCCTGCCCACCGCGATGCTCTACGTCGACGCGGACAACGCCCCCGCCCTCGCCGTCTACGAGCGTCTCGGCTTCACCACGCACGAGGTCGACCTGATGTACCGAACGGAGACCTGAGCCCCACGCGGACGGGCGGTACGGCCCCCGGAGGGGGCATCGGGGGGACCGCCCGGACACGGCCGGTACGTACGGCGATTTCCTGACCGCCACCTGCCCGTTACCGGCGATTCAAACTCGCTTGCGAGCATCTGTGAATGCAGTCGCCCACCACGCCCCACCGCCCCCCGTTCGACCTGCCGGTATCCCGGCGCGCCGGGGACAATGGAGGCATGGTCGGCGGCCGGGTTCCGCACGCCGCCGTCCACGTGATCGACGTGCCGGATCCGGAGGAGGGCTCGCACCCATGGCCTCGATGAATTTCCCGACGAACGCCCGGACCGAACGGTCCGGCTCCGGTGATCCGGCCGAGTCCGGGACCGAGGCCGAGGCCGAGCAGTCACCGGCCTACGGCCGCCCGCACGTCGTCCCGCCCCTGCACCCCGAACTCAAGCGCCTGGACGGGCTCTCGACGGTGCCGCGCCCCGCGGAGCAGACGGGCGAGGCACTTCCGGCCGACGCCGCCGAGGGCGAGGCCGGGGACGAGGAAGAGCTCCCGCTGAACCGCTTCCTCGACCGCGAGCAGAGCTGGCTGGCGTTCAACGAGCGCGTGCTGGAACTCGCCGAGGACACGGCCACCCCGCTCCTCGAACGGGCCAACTTCCTCGCGATCTTCGCCAGCAACCTGGACGAGTTCTTCATGGTCCGCGTCGCCGGGCTGAAGCGCCGCATCACCACCGGCGTCGCCCAGCGCTCGGCCTCCGGCCTGCCGCCCACCAAGGTGCTGGAGAACATCCTCAGCCGCGCCCGCGAGCTCATGGCCCGGCACGCCGCCTGCTTCCAGAACGACGTGGCCCCGGCGCTCGCCGAGGAGGACATCCACATCATCCGGTGGAACGACCTCACCGAGAAGGAGCAGGCCCGGCTCTTCACCCTCTTCCGGAACAAGATCTTCCCGGTCCTGACCCCGCTGGCCGTCGACCCGGCGCACCCGTTCCCGTACATCTCCGGGCTGTCCCTGAACCTGGCCGTCACCGTGCGCAACCCGGTCTCCGGGCACGAGCACTTCGCCCGGGTGAAGGTCCCGCCGATCCTGTCCCGGTTCCTCGAGGCCGGCCCGCAGCGCTTCGTCCCGCTGGAGGACGTCATCGCCGCACACCTGGAGGAGCTCTTCCCCGGCATGGAGGTGCTGGACAGCCACATGTTCCGGGTGACCAGGAACGAGGACCTGGAGGTCGAGGAGGACGACACGGAGAACCTGCTCCAGGCCCTGGAGAAGGAGCTGCTGCGGCGCCGCTTCGGCCCCCCGGTCCGCCTGGAGGTCGAGGAGTCGATCGCCCCGCAGGCCCTGGACACCCTGGCCCAGGAACTGAACATAGAGGACGCCGAGGTCTACCCGCTCCCCGGGCCGCTCGACCTGACCGGGCTGTTCGCGATCGCCGGGCAGGACCGTCCGGAGCTGAAGTACCCGAAGTTCGTCGGCGGCACCCACCCGGACCTGGCCGAGGTCGAGTCCGCGCACGCCACCGACGTCTTCGCGGCGCTGCGCGAGCGCGACGTGCTGCTGCACCACCCGTACAACTCCTTCTCCACCTCCGTGCAGCGGTTCCTGGAGCAGGCCGCGCAGGACCCGGACGTCCTGGCCATCAAGCAGACCCTGTACCGCACCTCCGGCGACTCGCCGATCGTGGACGCGCTGATCGACGCCGCCGAGGCCGGCAAGCAGGTGCTGGTGCTGGTCGAGATCAAGGCGCGCTTCGACGAGCAGGCCAACATCAAGTGGGCCCGCAAGCTCGAGGAGGCGGGCTGCCACGTCGTCTACGGCCTGGTCGGACTGAAGACGCACTGCAAGCTGTCGCTGGTGGTCCGCCAGGAGGGCGACACCCTGCGCCGCTACAGCCACGTCGGCACCGGCAACTACCACCCGAAGACCGCCCGGCTCTACGAGGACCTCGGGCTGCTGACCGCCGACCCGCAGGTCGGCGCCGACCTGTCCCACCTGTTCAACCGGCTCTCCGGCTACTCGCGCCGCGAGACCTACAACCGGCTGCTGGTGGCCCCGCGCAGCCTGCGCGACGGGCTGGTCCAGCGGATCCTCGCGGAGATCGCCCACCACCGCGAGGGCCGGCCCGCATACATCCGGATCAAGGCCAATTCGATGGTCGACGAGGCGGTCATCGACGCGCTGTACCGGGCCTCCATGGCCGGCGTGCCCGTCGACGTCTGGGTGCGCGGCATCTGCGCGCTGCGCCCGGGCGTGCCGGGCCTGTCGGAGAACATCCGGGTGCGCAGCGTGCTCGGCCGCTTCCTGGAGCACTCCCGGGTCTTCGTCTTCGGCAACGGAGGCGACCCCGAGGTGTGGTTCGGCAGCGCCGACATGATGCACCGCAACCTCGACCGCCGGATCGAGGCACTGGTCCGGGTCGCCGATCCGGCGCACCGGGCCTCTCTGAACCGGTTCCTGGAGACCGGGACCTCGGACTCCACCTCGTCCTGGTGGCTCGGCCCGGACGGGGACTGGATCCGGCACAGCACCGACGCCGAAGGGCGTCCGCTGCCCCACATCCAGGAGATGCTCATCGATGCGCGGAGGCGCCGGCGTGGCCCAGCGACACCCTGACACGGCAGCGACGCCCGCCGGTCCGACGACCGGCGGGCTGCCCGACCGTGAGGCCGGTGCGGTCCTCGGACAGTACCTGCGGGAGGAGGCCACGGCCTTTCTCCGTGCACTGGCACCACGCGAGGGCGAGCCCGGCCGGCCCCAGGACGACACGGCGGAGACCGGCCGCCAGATGCGCCGCTCGGCCCGCCGCATCGCCGGCACCCTGCACACCTTCGGGTCGCTCACCGACCCCGGCTGGGCCGACCCCCTGCGGGGCGAGCTCGGCTGGCTCACCGACACCCTGGGCCGCGAGCACCGCTACGCCGCCCGGCTCGGCCGCCTGATCGGCGCACTGCAGCGGCTGGCCTCCGCCGAGGACACCGCCGGCATCCCCGCCGCCCCCCTCCACGCCGACGACGACCTCGGCCTGTGGCTGCCGGTGCCCGCCGCGCCGGACCCGGCCGTACCCCCCGCCTCGCTCCCGGAACCGGTGGCCGCGGCGGCCCACGCCGCGGGGAGCCGTCGCTCCCCCGCCCCGCCGCAGGCCGGCGAACGCGGCGGCGCGGGCGGCGGTCCGCTCGCCGTGGGCGCCGCCCGGGCCGGGGCCCTGCTGGAGCGTCAGCTCACCCTCGCCCGGACCCGGGCGCACTCCGCCGCCCTGCAGGCCATGGGCTCCTCGCGCTTCCACGCGGTGGTCGACGCGGTGGCGGTGCTCGCCTCCGAGGTGCCGCTGTCCCCGGCCGCGCGCAAGCCCGCAGCCACCGTGCTGCCGCTGCTCGCGGAGCAGGCCCACGCCCGGCTCACCGAGGCCGCGGCCGCGCTGCCGCTGACGCGCGCACGGCACCCGTACAACGGCGAGACGCTCCATGCCGCGCTCACGGGCGAACTGCCCGCCGAGCGCCAGGACGCCGCGTGGAACCGGGTCCGCGTCCTGCTGCGGCTGCGCCGCTACACCCAGGAGGTCCTCGCGTACGACGACGGGGAGTCCGCCGCCCGGCTGGCCGCCGCGGCGCGGGTGCTGGAGCAGCACCGGGAGGCCGCGGAGGCCGCGGCCGCGGTCACCGCCGCCGCCCGCACCCCGCGGATCGCCCCCGCCACCGCCTACGCTCTGGGCGTGCTCCACGCCGACCAGCGCCTGGAGGCCGAGGCGGCCCGGTACGCCTTCGCCCACCTCTGGACGCGCTGACCCGTCCGGCCCGTACGCGCGGGCGGCCCGACCCGCGACCCGCAGCCCGGAAAGGAGCCCCGCCATCGCCTCCACCGGCACCGCCGACAACCCGATCCTCGCCGCCGGAGCGGTGCTGTGGCGCCGCTCCCCGGTCGACGGCGGCCTCGAGATCGCGGTGATCCACCGCCCCAAGTACGACGACTGGTCGCTCCCCAAGGGCAAGTTGAAACGCGGGGAGAGCGCGCTGGACGGCGCGCTCCGCGAGGTCAAGGAGGAGACCGGCCTCGACTGCGTGCCCGGCCGGGTGCTGCCCTCCTCCACGTACGTCGTCGAGGGGCGTACGAAGATCGTGCGCTACTGGGCCGCCGAGGCGCGCGAGGGCTCCTTCGCCCCGAACCGCGAGGTCGACCGCTTGATCTGGCTGCCGCCGACCGCCGCGCGCAACCGGCTCACCCATGAGCGGGACCGTGCCGTACTCGACGCGTTCCTCCGCGGAACGCGCCCCTGACGCTGGCACGCTGAGACGTACGCCACTCGGTGTGGGCTACGGCACCGCACTGATATGCGAGGTTCACCTTGCGTTCACCCTCGGCCGTCGACCACTTCACCTGATCTGCCTAATTTCGGCCTTACCGGTGAGCGAGCAGCCGCCGGGTGGATGCAGAAATCCATACCTCTGCTTCGCCGTCCACCGGCGGGCTTCAGGAAGGAATCACCAAAGGTGAAGCTTCAGCTTCAGCGTAAGAGCGGGCTCCGCGCGCTGGCCGTCGGCGCGGTCGCGGTTTCCGGTGCCCTCATGCTCACCGCGTGCGGTTCGGACGACAACACGAACGCGGGCGGCGACAGCAGCAAGGCCCCCACCTCGTCCAGCAGCATCAAGTGCGCGGACAAGGGCGGCCAGCTCCTGGCCTCCGGCTCCTCGGCGCAGCAGAACGCCATGGACGCCTGGGTCAAGAACTACCAGCAGGCCTGCTCCGGCGCCCAGATCAACTACAAGGCGTCGTCCTCGGGCGAGGGCATCATCGACTTCAACAACGGCACGGACGGCTTCGCCGGCTCCGACTCGCCGCTGAAGCCCGAAGAGGTCGAGGCCTCCAAGAAGATCTGCGCCACCGGCACCGGCATCAGCATCCCGATGGTCGGCGGCCCGATCGCCATCGGTTACAACGTCTCCGGCGTGGACAACCTGGTTCTGGACGCCCCCACCCTGGCCAAGATCTTCGACTCGAAGATCACCAACTGGGACGACGCGGCCATCAAGAAGCTGAACCCGGACGCCAAGCTCCCCAGCTCCAAGATCCAGACGTTCCACCGCCAGGACGAGTCCGGCACCACGGACAACCTCACCAAGTACTTCAACGGTGCGGCCAAGGACGCGTGGCCGTACGAGCACGCCAAGGCGTGGGCGGGCAAGGGCGGCCAGTCCGCCGCCAAGTCCGCCGGTGTCGCGGCCCAGGTCAAGCAGGTCAACGGCTCGATCGGTTACTTCGAGCTCTCCTACGCGACCGCCAACAGCATCAAGACGGTGAAGATCGACACCGGCGCCTCCGCCCCGGTCGAGGCCACCGCCGACAACGCCTCCGCCGGCATCGCGCAGGCCAAGGTCGTGGGCACCGGTGCCGACCTGTCCCTGGACATGTCCGCCGCGTACACCACCAAGGCCGACAACGCCTACCCGATCGTCCTGGTGACCTACGAGATCGCCTGCGACAAGGGCAACAAGGCCGAGACCCTGCCGCTGGTCAAGTCCTTCCTGGGCTACACCGCCTCCGAGGAGGGCCAGTCGATCCTGTCCGAGGCCGGCTACGCGCCGCTCCCGGCCGAGATCGCCACGAAGGTCCGCTCCACCGTGGACGCCCTGTCCTGACCCAGTCGGCCGGCCCCGCGACACGCGCGTCGCGGGGCCGGTCGCACTTCCGGTGCACCGCCGCCGGGGGAGCGATCCCCCACCCAGACCGGAGAAAAAACCGATGGCTATAACTGCACAGAACCCCACTCCGCCAACGGAGTCGAAGCGCGCCGGGGGGAGCGTCACCCGCCCCGGCGACAAGATCTTCTCGGGCCTCTCCCGTGGTTCCGGCATCCTGCTGCTGGTCGTCATGGCCTCGATCGCGGTCTTCCTGACGATCCGCGCGATCAACGCGATCTCCAAGGACCACGGAAACTTCCTGACCACCTTCGAGTGGAACGCCAACGCCAACCCGCCGGTCTTCGGCATCGCGGTGCTGGCCTACGGCACGATCGTCAGCTCGATCATCGCGATGGTCATCGCGGTCCCGATCGCGGTCGGCATCGCGCTGTTCATCTCGCACTACGCGCCGCGCCGCGTGGCCTCCCCGCTCTCGTACATCGTCGACCTGCTCGCCGCCGTGCCCAGCATCATCTACGGCCTGTGGGGCGCGCTCTTCCTGGTCCCGCACCTGACCGGCCTGAACATGTGGCTGGACGAGTACCTCGGCTGGACCGTCGTCTTCGAGAAGGAGGACCCGCAGGGCGCGGCCCGCTCGATCTTCACCGTCGGCGTCCTGCTGGCGATCATGATCCTCCCGATCATCACCAACGTCAGCCGTGAGGTCTTCCGGCAGGTGCCGCGCATGCACGAGGAGGCCGCCCTGGCCCTCGGCGCGACCCGCTGGGAGACCATCCGCATGTCGGTGCTCCCCTTCGCCCGGTCCGGCATCATCAGCGCCTCGATGCTCGGCCTCGGCCGCGCGCTCGGCGAGACGATGGCCGTCGCCACGGTGCTGTCCGCCGCGCCCATCCTGTCGGTGCACGTCCTGGATCCGGTCGGCGGGACCTTCTCCCAGAACATCGTCGCCAAGTTCGGCGAGGCCAACGAGTTCGGCCGTGACGCGCTGATCGCCTCCGGTCTGGTGCTCTTCGTCATCACCCTGCTCGTCAACGGCGCCGCCCGCGCGATCATCGCCAAGCGCAAGGAATACTCGGGGGCCAACGCATGAGCCACGCAGTCGCAGACAAGCGCTCCGCGCCCGTGGTGCCGCAGCGGGCCCTGGCCCAGCGCCGGCTCCCGAAGTGGGCTCCCGCGGGCATGGCGGCCGGCGCGATAGCGCTCGCCGTCGGCATCGGGCTCGGTGCCGGCCTGGACAGCAAGCTCCAGTGGGGCCTGATCGCCGTCCTGCTGTTCGTGCTCGGCACCTACGCGATCGCCACGGCGGTCGAGGGCCGCCGCCAGGCCAAGGACCGGGTCGCCACCAGCGTCGTCTGGGCCTCCTTCGTCCTCGCCGCGCTCCCCCTCTACTCGCTGATCCAGACCACGGTCAGCAAGGGCGTCAAGATCCTCGACGGGGCCTTCCTGTCGCACTCCATGAACGGCGTGCTGACCATCGGCGAGGGCGGCGGTGTCTACCACGCCATCATCGGCACCCTGGAGCAGGTCGGCATCGCCACCGCCATCGCGGCCCCGATCGGCATGCTGACCGCCGTCTACCTGGTCGAGTACGGCAAGGGCCGGCTCGCCCTGGCGGTGACCTTCTTCGTCGACGTCATGACGGGCATCCCGTCGATCGTCGCCGGTCTGTTCATCCTGTCGACCTGGAACCTGCTGCTGGGCTTCGGCCCCTCGGGCTTCGCCGGCGCCATGGCCCTGGCCATCCTGATGATGCCGGTCGTCGTCCGCTCCACCGAGGAGATGCTCAAGCTCGTCCCGAACGAGCTGCGCGAGGCCTCGCTGGCGCTCGGCATCCCCAAGTGGCGCACCATCGTGAAGGTGGTCATCCCGACCGCGATCGGCGGCATCACCACGGGCGTCATGCTCGCGGTCGCCCGCATCGCCGGCGAGAGCGCCCCCATCGCGCTGTTGGTCTTCGGCAACAACCTGATCAACAACGACCCGTTCAACGGCCCTCAGGCCTCGCTGCCGTTCTACATCTACCAGCAGTACCAGAACGGCAACGACGCGAGCTATGACCGGGCGTGGGCGGCGGCACTCGTGCTGATCGCCTTCGTCATGATCCTCAACCTGATGGCGCGCGGCATCGCGCGCTGGAAGGCCCCGAAGACCGGTCGCTGACGCGGCCAACATCAGCGACCCAAGGATTGCGAGCATCACCACCATGGCCAAGCGAATCGACGTCAGCGGACTCTCCGCGTACTACGGCGGCTTCAGGGCGATCGACGACATCTCGATGAACATCGAGCCGCGCACGGTGACGGCCTTCATCGGCCCGTCCGGCTGCGGCAAGTCCACCTTCCTGCGCACCCTCAACCGCATGCACGAGGTCACCCCCGGCGGCCGCGTCGAGGGCAAGGTGCTCCTGGACGACGAGAACCTCTACGGCCCCGGCGTGGACCCGGTCTCCGTGCGCCGCACGGTCGGCATGGTCTTCCAGCGCCCCAACCCGTTCCCGACGATGTCGGTCTACGACAACGTCGCGGCCGGCCTGAAGCTCAACGGCGTCAAGAAGAAGAGCGACCTCGACACGATCGTCGAGAAGTCGCTGCGCGGCGCCAACCTCTGGAACGAGGTCAAGGACCGCCTCAACAAGCCCGGCTCGGGCCTGTCCGGCGGTCAGCAGCAGCGTCTGTGCATCGCCCGCGCCATCGCGGTCGAGCCCCAGGTCCTGCTGATGGACGAGCCCTGCTCCGCGCTCGACCCGATCTCCACCCTCGCCATCGAGGACCTGATCGGTGAGCTCAAGGAGCGCTTCACCATCGTCATCGTGACCCACAACATGCAGCAGGCCGCGCGCGTCTCCGACCGCACCGCCTTCTTCAACCTCTCGGCGGTCGGCCAGCCCGGCAAGCTCATCGAGATCGACGACACGGAGCGGATCTTCTCCAACCCGTCCGTCCAGGCGACCGAGGACTACATCTCCGGCCGCTTCGGCTGACAGGTCCCGCAGCCGCCCCCCAGCCGTCCTGCGGTGCTGCATGGCGGTGCCACCGCAAGGCGAAGGCCCGTCCCCCGTTCCGGGGGGCGGGCCCATTTGCGTCCCGGCCGGGGAAAGGCCGGAGGCGGCGGCCGGTGCCCGGCCGCCGCCTCCTCCTCGTGCCTGTGCCGCCGGGCCGTGGGCGGCTCAGCCGAAGGCCACGTGCACCACGGCGTAGACCAGCGCCGCCACCAGCGCCGCGGCCGGCATCGTGATGAACCAGCCGATCACGATGTTCTTGGCGACGCCCCAGCGGACCGCGTTGACCCGCTTCGTGGCGCCCACACCCATGATCGCCGAGGTGATGATGTGGGTCGTGGAGATCGGCGCCTTGAAGATGTAGGCGGTCGTGTAGAGGATCGACGCCGCCGTGGTCTCCGCGGCGAAGCCCTGGGGCGGGTCCAGCTCGATGATCTTGCGGCCGAGGGTGCGCATGATGCGCCAGCCGCCCGCGTACGTGCCGAGCGAGAGCATCGCGGCGCAGGCGAACTTCACCCACAGCGGGATGCCGTCGCCCTCCCCCTGCACGTCGGCGATGGTCAGCGCCAGCACCACGACGCCCATCGTCTTCTGCGCGTCCTGCAGGCCGTGACCGAGCGCCATACCGGCCGCCGAGACGGTCTGCGCGATACGGAAGCCGCGCTTGGCCTTGTGCGGGTTGGCCCTGCGGAAGATCCACAGGATGGCCAGCATCACCAGGTAGCCAACGACCAGGCCGACGACCGGCGACAGGAACATCGGCAGGATGATCTTTTCGACCACCCCGGACCAGATGACCCCGGTGCCGCCGGCCAGCGCCGCCCCGACCAGCCCGCCGAACAGCGCGTGGCTGCTGGAGGAGGGCAGGCCGTAGTACCAGGTGATGAGGTTCCAGACGATCGCCCCGACCAGCCCGGCGAAGAGGATCGCCATGCCGGTCTGCCCGTGCGGCGTCTCGATCAGGCCCTCGCTGACGGTGTGGGCGATCCCGGTGCCGAGGAAGGCGCCGGCGAGGTTCATCACCGCGGCCATCGCCAGCGCCGCCCGCGGGGTCAGCGCCCGGGTGGACACGGAGGTGGCGATGGCGTTCGCGGAGTCGTGGAAGCCGTTGGTGTACGTGAAGAAGAGCGCGACGCCGATGGTCACGACCAGAGAGAAGGTCTCCACCGGGGTCAGGACTCCTTGACCGCGATGGTCTCCACGGTGTTGGCCACGTGCTCGAAGGCGTCCGCCGCCTCCTCCAGGACGTCCACGATCTGCTTCAGCTTGAGCACCTCGATGGCGTCGTACTTGCCGTTGAAGAGGTGGGCCAGCAGCTTGCGGTGGATCTGGTCCGCCTGGTTCTCCAGCCGGTTGACCTCGATCCAGTACTCGGTGAGGTTGTCCATGGTCCGCAGGTGCGGCATGGCCTCGGCGGTCAGCTCGGCCGCCCGCGCCAGCACCTCGATCTGCTGTTCGACCCCGCGGGGCAGTTCCTCGACCTGGTACAGCACGACCAGGTCGACGGCCTCCTCCATGAAGTCCATGATGTCGTCGAGGGACGACGCCAGGGAGTAGATGTCCTCACGGTCGAAGGGCGTGATGAAGGAGGAGTTCAGCTGGTGGAAGATCGCGTGCGTGGCATCGTCCCCCGCGTGCTCCGCGGCACGCATCCTTTCGGCGATCTCCGAGCGGGTGGCCGAATCGGCCCCGAGCAGTTCCATGAGGAGCTTCGACCCTGTGACGATGTTGTCCGCGGATGCGGCGAACATGTCGTAGAAGCTCGTCTCCCTGGGGGTCAGACGAAAGCGCACGTGAAGTCCTCGGAATACATCGGTTTCGGTCGCATTGATGCTAGGCGCATCATCCGGCCACAACTAACCGGCGTCCTACAGTGTCGCTCATCGCCGCGGGTGCGCCCCAGCAGGGGTTCTCCGCGCACCCTCGCACATTGGGGCGAATTCGGTACGATATACCCTGCCGGGGTATGGGGGGCAGGAGGGACATTCATGACGGTCACCGAGACCGGCGGCGCCGAGGGGCAGACGCAGTCGCCCACGGACGACGCCGGGCACGCCGCCACCGCGGGGGACACCCACGGGCACGGGGCGCACCAGCACGGCTACGCCAAACAGAAGGACCAGCACCTCAAGCGGCTGCGCCGCATCGAGGGGCAGATCCGCGGTCTGCAGCGCATGGTCGAGCAGGACGTGTACTGCATCGACGTCCTCACCCAGGTGTCGGCCGGCACGAAGGCCCTGCAGTCCTTCGCTCTGCAGTTGCTGGAGGAGCACCTGCGGCACTGCGTCGCGGACGCCGCGGCGAAGGGCGGACCCGAGGCCGACGACAAGGTGGCCGAGGCCACCGCCGCCATAGCCCGGCTGCTGCGGAGCTAGCGACCGGCCCCTGCCGACCGCCGGGTCCCCTGCGCGGGCACGCGGGGGCTCACGTTCAGCACCTCGTCGATGCGCTCGGAACTCAGCCGTTCCTCGGTCGTCGCCGACGCCGCGATCATCAGCTCGCAGCACAGCTCGATCTCCGCGAGGGCCACGTGGACCTGGTCGTCCTGGTCCAGGAGCCACACCGCCACGTGCACCACCTCCTCCCCGCCCAGCGTAGGGACCGGTGCACGGTCCGTGCATGACACGGACGGACCATTTCGGCAAGCCCTCAGGGGCCGGTCGCAGAAACGATCTTCCCCGTGTAGATGTCGGTCGCGCGGGGCAGGGTGACCCGCACCGGCGCCCCGAAACCATACATGCCGGTCGTCGAGACCACCGTGACCTGCGCCGGCGCGCTCCGTACGCCGGCGCCGCCCCCGTTGCTGAAGGTGAAGCGCTGCCGCACCTTGCGCAGCCGGCCCTCCTCGTCGAGCCAGGCGTCGAACGGCACCCGGGTCACGGTGAAGCCCTCCGCCGCGGCCGCGAGCTCCGCCCGTACCAGCGGGGAGGCGACCCGCGCGGCGTCCGCGATGTCCGTGACCCCCTGGTAGTGGCGCACCCGCACCCCCTCCAGGGTCTCCGTCCCGGCCTGCCGCACCTCCCGCGCCGCCCGCAGCAGCTCCGCGGCGACCAGGGGATCGGTCGCGCCGCCCGTGACGAGGTTGCCGTCCGGCAGTCGGGTGGTGTCGACCCGCACCCACTTGTCGGCGGGCACGCCCTCGCCGCGGTTCTTCATGTAGAGGGCACCGGGCGTCAGCAGCTCCGTGACCGGCTCGTGCTCCGCGTCCCCGGCCGCGTCCGGCGGCAGGACGACCCGCAGCCTGCCGCGCCGCTCGGCGTAGTCGAAGGTTCCGCTGCCCCTGATGGCGATCTTCGTGCCGCCGCTGGCCATCTCCATCGACGTGGCCACCTTCGAGCTGCCCTCGGCGACCAGCGAGTCCACCGCCCGCCGCAGGGTCTCCCCGGCGCCGACCGGGAGGTTGTCCACCTCGGCGGCCCCGCCGCTCGCCGAACACCCCGCCACCGCCAGTACGCACACCCCGAGACCCACGACTGCCGCAGTCGCCCGGCCGAGCTGCCCCATCTCCGCCAACCCCCCGCACCATGCCGCGCCTCGGACGTCGTGGGGCATAACGAGGTGCAGGGCACCGCGTCACGGCCGGTAGCTTTGTTCCGTGCCTCCCAGCGATCCGGCCCCGCCCGCCCACCGGGCCACCACCTCCGACAAGGGCGCCTTCTCGCACGCGACCTGCGTCTGCGGCTGGCGGGGCCCGGCCCGCCGCGCCCGCGACCGCGCCCGCCGCGACGCGTCCGAGCACGAGCGGGGCTGACGCCGGCCCGGCGCACGTCACACTCCCCGGCCGCAACCGGTCACCTGTTCCCCACCGTCCTCACGGACGACCACACGGGGAAGCGGAGCGGGAGGCCCCACCTTGAACCGACGAACTTTGATCCGCGGCGGCGCAGGCATCGCCGCGGCGGGCTGGCTGACCGCGGCCTGCACCCCGGAGAGCGGCCGCCCCGCGCACGCGGGCAGCCCGGCGCCCGGCACTCCCGGCGCCGCCACGACGCCCGCCGGAACGCCCTCACCCAGCGCCTCGCCGACCGTGCGCCCCGACTGGAAGGCCCTCGGCCGCAGCCTGGGCGGCCGCCTCGTCCTGCCCGACGACGCGGACTACGCCACCGCCCGTCTGCTGTACAACACCCGCTTCGACGGACAGCGCCCCGCCGCCGTGGCGTACGTCTCCGGCACCGAGGACATCCGCGAGTGCCTGGACTTCGCCCGCCGCACCGGCGTGCCCGTCTCGGTCCGCAACGGCGGGCACTCCTACGCCGGCTACTCGGGCGGCAAAGGCCGGCTCGTCCTCGACGTCTCCTCCATGGCCTCCGTGGCCCTGTCCGGCGGCACGGCGACCATCGGGGCCGGGGCGAAGCTCATCGACGTCTACACCCGGCTCGGCGCGAGCGGGCGCACCCTGCCGGCCGGCTCGTGCCCGACGGTCGGCATATCCGGCCTCACCCTCGGCGGCGGTCACGGAGTGCTCAGCCGCGCGTACGGGCTGACCTGCGACAGCCTCACCGGCGCCGAGATCGTCACGGCGGGCGGCCGCGTGCTGCGCTGCAGCGCCGGCGAGAACCCGGAGCTGTTCTGGGCGCTGCGCGGCGCGGGCGGCGGCCAGTTCGGTGTGGTGACCCGGCTGACGTTCGACACCCAGGCCTCCCCGCAGGTCGTCACCGGTTACCTGAGCTGGCCCTGGAGCAAGGCCGCCGCCGTCCTGCGCGCCTGGCAGGAGTGGGGGCCCACCCAGCCCGACGAGATATGGTCCGCACTGCACCTGGACAAGTCGGGCACCGGGTCCCCGCAGATCAGCATCGCCACCGTTGGCATCACCTCGCGCGACGGGCTCGCGAACGCCGTCGACCGGCTCGCCGACCGCATCGGGGCCTCCGCGACCACCGTCTCCCTGCACCCGCGCTCGTACCTCGACGCGGCCCTCGCCTACGCCGGCTGCTCGAACCTGAGCACCGCCCAGTGCCACCTGCCCGGCAACACCCCGGGCCGCAGCCCCTCCGGCCGGCTCGGCCGGGAGACCTACGCGGCACGCTCCGACTTCTACGACCGATCGCTCTCCGCGGCCGGCATCCAGACCCTCCTGTCACAGGTGGAGGGGCTCCGTTCCGGCTCCGGCAGCGTCTCGCTCACCGCGCTCGGCGGCGCCGTCAACCGCGTCTCGCCCACGGCCACCGCCTTCGTGCACCGGCGCTCGCGCTTCCTGGCCCAGTACATAGAGGCACCCGGTACCACGAACTGGCTCGCCGGGCTCCACACGGCCATGCGCCGCCACGCCTCCGGCGCCGCCTACCAGAACTACACCGACGCCACACTGACCGACTGGCGCACCGCCTACTACGGCTCGGCCGCCGACAAGCTGACCCGCCTGAAGGACCGCTACGACCCCACGCGGCTGTTCGCCTTCCAGCAGGCCCTCTAGGACTCCAGGACGAGGTACGCCGGCGGCGGCCGTCAGGCGGCCAGGTCCCTGTCGACCGCCGACGGCTCCGGGTACGGCTCACCCCGGCGGGCCTCCGCCCGGGGCGCCGCCTGCACGAGCACGCCCAGGCGGGAGTCGGCCACGGCCTTCGTCAGCGGGGTGAGCAGGGCCAGCGCGGCCGGGGCGAGCAGCAGCGCGACGGCCGTGCCAAGGGCGAAACCGCCCAGCACGTCGGTCGGGTAGTGCACGCCCATGTAGACGCGGCAGAAGCCCTCGGCGAGAGCGACGGCGACGGCGGCCAGGCCCCAGGTGCGGCTGACCATGAACAGGCCCATCGCGACGGCCATCGTCAAGGTGGCGTGGTCGCTGACGAAGGAGAAGTCGGTCTTCCCCTCCACCAGGACGTCGATGCCCTTGTGTTCCAGGAAGGGCCGCGGCCGGTCCACGAAGTTCCGCAGCGGGATGTTGAGCACCAGCGCGACCGCCGCCGCCAGCCCGGACCAGATCACGCCCGCCACGGCCGTCGGCGCCTCGGCACCGCTGCGGCGCGCCACGCGCCACCAGCACCAGCCGGCGATCAGGACCATGAGCAGGACCAGCCCGTACTCGCCGACGGCCTCCACCGCGCGGTCCAGCCAGCGCGGGGCGTCCTTGGCGAGCCCGTTGATGTCGCGGAGCAGGCTGACGTCGGGGTTCGAGCCGTCAAGCGAGAGCTCTGCCACCGGTGTCCCCTAACTGTCTTCCGCCGCACCCCCGTGCACGTCCGTGTGGGAGTCGATTCTCCCCCGTCCAACGGGCGGCACGGTACGTCGCGTTCCGGTCTCCACCGGATGATCACCAAGGTGTTATCGAAGGGAGACACGTTCCCGCATGCCGGGGCGGGATGTCCACCCACAGCGACGCCGCGGCGGGCGGGCGACGGTCACACCGCCGCGGCGCCCGCCGCCGTCACCCGCGTCGCCCCGATGTAGTCCGGGGTGTCGATCTTGTCGAAGCGGATCACCGCGCCCGTGTAGGGGGCGTTGATCATGTATCCGCCGCCGACATAGATCCCCACGTGGTGGATGGACCGCGGATCCGTCAGGTCGTACGCGAAGAAGACCAGGTCACCCGGGAGCAGCTCCTCCCGCTTCGGGTGCGGTCCGGCGTTCCACTGGTCGTTGGCCACGCGCGGCAGCTCGATCCCCACCGAGTGGTACGCCGCCTTCGTCAGGCCCGAGCAGTCGAACCGGCCGCCCTGCTCCGGCGTGCCGTTCCCGCCCCACAGGTACTTCGTCCCCAGCTTCTGCTGGGCGTAGTAGATCGCGCCCGCCGCCTGCCGCGACGGCCCGACCGGGCCCACGGGTGCCGCGAAGCTCTTCTGCAGGGTCGTGATGATCCGGACGTAGTTCTGGGTCTCGCGGATCCTCGGCACCCCGCCGGACCGGATGACCCGGTACGCGCCCGCGTTGTAGGCGGCGAGCATGTTCTCCGTCGGATCGCCCGGGACGTCCTTGACATAGCGGGCCAGCTCGCAGTCGTACGAGGCCGCCGAGGGAATGGCGTCCGCCGGGTCCCACACGTCGCGGTCGCCGTCACCGTCGCCGTCCACACCGTGCGACGCCCACGTGCCGGGGATGAACTGCGCTATCCCCTGCGCCTGCGCGGCGCTCTGCGCCCTCGGGTTCCAGCCGCTCTCCTGGTAGAGCTGGGCCGCCAGCAGCGCCGGGTCGATGGCGTCGCAGAGGTTCCCCCACTTCTGCACCAGGTCCTGGTACGCCGCCGGCACCGCCCCCCTGGCGAGCGTCACCGCCCCGCCCCCGCCCGTCAGCTTCGCCGCCACCAGGTACGTGCCGACGACGAGCAGCATGACGAACGACATGAAGAGGCCACCCACGACCCCCGACACCAGCCAGGCCTTCCGCGCGGTCCGCGAAGCCGCCGTCACCCGCCCCACCCCTTCGTCACATCACCCTGCCCGGCACGGAAGGTGACGGTGCGCCAGGCCCTGGGGAGCATCCCCACCCGCAGCGCCGCCAATCGTTGCCCTCCGCTCACCACCGTGATACACAGAGTAGTCAACAAAGTCTCATCGAACACCGGATCGCACGCCAGTGTGTCCAGTCTGACGGTTGCGGCCCGGATCACATTGGGGAATCGGCTGAGAAAGTCGCCGAGTCGACATACGACGGCGACATCCTCCGCCAAGATAGACCTTGGCTCCTTGCGCCCCGGCGAGGACGTCAACTGATCTAGCGTGGTGGTGAGTTCTCATGTTCCTGGCAGCCGAGAAGGGCGACATCAACACCATCATCGGTGGTATCGCCCCGGACTGGGGGCCTTTCGGTTCCCTGGGGAACGAAGCACGCGTCATGATCGAGGTGGTCATGGCAGTGGCGATCCTGCTCTGCCTGGCCATCGCGATCTGGGGCGCGGCGAAACAGCGCATCGGAGCGACGGCGCTCCGCGACACCTTCAGTGCGGAGCAGGGCAAGGGACTGATCATCGCCGGCCTGACCGGCGTGTTCATCATCGGCTCCCTCGGCACGCTCTTCACCATCGTCTACGGGATGGCGGTCTAGCGACCACGCGTCGGACTCCGCACCATCCCCCGCGCACTGTCCCCAAGGGGCCCGTCCCGGCCCCGCACCCCACCCGAGGCTGTCTGCTGATGCCCACTCACCCGATGACCCCCGAGGGGGCGAGCCCCCGATGAGCCTCGGCCAGGACGGCCCCCCGACCCGTACCCGTCTCCCCGAGCCCCCGCCCGGCACGGGCGGCCCCGCCCGCCGTCCGCAGCGCTCCAGCCGCAGCCTCGTCACGGTCGTCGGCGTCGTCGTGCTCCTCATCGCCGCCATCGCCTTCGCCAACCGCGGCGGCGGCTCCCCCTCCGGCTCCCCCGGCAGCGGCGGCCAGGGCGGCACCTCCAACGGCGCCCGCTCACAGCCCACATCCCCCACCGGCACGAAGCCGGTGGACGGCAAGAACGCGGGCATCCCCACGGGGTACGCCCGCACCGACCAGGGCGCGGAATCCGCGGGGGCCAACTACGCGGTGGCGCTGGTGTCCGCCGACATCCTCAACCCGGACCGGCGGCACCAGATCGTGCAGCGGCTCTTCACCGACAGCACGGTGAACGAACTACAGGCCAAGCTCGACGCCGCCTACTCGACGGACTTCCTCGCGAAGCTCGGCCTCGACGAGAACGGCAACGCGGCCGAGGACATGGTCTACGTCTCGCGGACCGTCCCCGTGGGGACCACGACCACCGACTTCCGCGGCGACACGGCGACGGTGGAGGTCTGGTGCACGGGAGTGTTCGGCACCGCGGGCGAGGGCTCCACGAACCCGGTCGTCAACGACTGGTTCACGATGACGCTCAAGCTGCGCTGGGCGGACAATGACTGGAAGGTCGAAAGCTTCTCCCAGAAGGACGGCCCCGCACCGGTCAACAGTGACCGCACCGCATCGACCGCCGACGAGATCGCCAACGCCGTGAAGCAGTACGGGGGGTTCACTTATGCCCGGTAGCCAGCGCCGTGCCACCACGATCGGCGCCGCCCTGGTCACCCTGCAGACGGCGGCGGTGCTCCTGTCGGCGCGGGCCTTCGCGGCACCGTCACCGACCCCCTCCCCAACAGGCGGCAAGGACGAGTGCGAACTCATCGTCGGCCCCGCACGCGACTACTGCGAAAGCGGCAACGGCTCCGGCCGCACCCCGTCCGTCGCGGACTCGCTCGACCCCCTGGACTCGCTCGCGCGCGGCTGCGCCGACGCCGCCGCCTGGGTCATCGACGGCCTCTCCGACGCCGTCAACAAGACCGCCGCCGTGGACTTCACCAACAAGGCGTTCCTCACCCAGTACGCCGTCGTCTTCGCCGCATCCACCTTCCTCACGCTCCTGCTGTGGCTGCTGGCCGTCGCCAAGCGCGCCGTGCGCGGGGTGCCGCTCACGGAGGCCCTCACCGAGGCCGTCGGCTTCCTCTGGCTCACCGTGATCGCCTCCGCCTTCACGCCGCTGATCCTCTACACCGTCGTGTCGGCGACCGACGGCATCACGGAGGTCATCGCCTCCGGCACGTCCGCCAGTACGGACACCTTCTTCGGCTCGTTCCAGGACGCGTTGACCAAGGACTCCGACATCGGCGGCGGCCCGATCATGCTGATCGTGGTCTCCCTGGTGTCCGTGCTCGCCGCCGGCGTCCTCTGGCTCGAACTCGTCATCCGCGCCGCGCTGCTGTACGTCGGCGCCCTGCTCGGCACCGCCGTGTACTCGGGCCTGGTCGACAAGAACATGTGGCACCACGTGCGCCGTTGGGCCGGGATCATGATCGCGGTGATCCTGGTCAAGCCCGTGATCGTCGTCGTGCTCGGCCTCGCGGGCGCGCTCAGCGGCTCCGACGGGCCCACCGCGTTCGGCGCCGTCGTGTCGGGTCTGGCCATCATCCTGCTGGCCATCTTCGCCAGCGCGATGATCTACCGCTTCGTCCCCGGCTTCGGCGACGACGTGGCCAGCCTCCGCAACAACCGCAAGGCGAGCGCCGAGTCCCAGGCCGCCGCCGTCATCTCCTCCCCGGCCGCGCTGGTGAAGCAGGGCATCAAGGCGCACAGCACCCGCGGCGGCCCCCAGGAGCAGGCCACGGGCGGCGGCGCACAGCCCGCGAACGCCGTCCCCAGCGGCATCGCCGCCCACAGCAGCCGCAACGGCACCGCCCCGGCACCGGCCCCCGCGCCGCGCACGAACCCTGACCGCGGCAACGGCGGCGGGCCCAGCAAGACAGCAGGAGGCGAAAGCCGGTGACGTCCCAGCCCTACGCCCCACCGCAGCAACGCCGCACGTACCTGATCGGCAAGGCGCGTCCCAACGCCATCGTCGGCAAGAACCGCGAGACCGGCGAGATCACCCTGATCATCGTCGGCGCGTTCCTCGGCATGATGTGCGGCCTGCTGATCCCCGTACTGCCGCTGCGCATCCTCGGCCTGACAGGCTGGCCGCTGCTCGCCTTCGCCGCCGTCTACATGCCGTACCGGCGCCGCACCTTCTACCGCTGGTTCGAGATCAACCGCAGCTACCGCCGTACGCTGCGCTCCTCGGCGGCGTACCGCTCCGCGGCCGCAGAGGCCGGCACCCGGCTCGACGGCCGCGAGGTGGAGATCGGGTCGCCGCCCGGTATCGGCCGCATCACCTGGCTGTCGGCGCCCTTCGGCCCGGACGAGATCGCCGTGCTCCTGCACGTGGACCGGCGCACCGTGACCGCCGCCATCGAGATCGAGGGCCCCGGCGTGGGCCTGCGCGACAGCGAGGACCAGGAGGCCCTCGTCGAGCGCTTCGGCACCCTGCTCAAGCACGTCGCCAATGGGGACGGCTTCGTCACCCGGCTCCAGATGCTCGCCCGCACCCTGCCCGCCGACCCCGACGCCCACGCCAAGGACGTCGCCCAGCGCGGCGACGACCGCGCCGAGCAGTGGCTCAAGGACTCCTACGACCAGCTGCAGTCGATGGTGTCGACCTCGTCCGAGCAGCACCGCGCCTACCTCGTCGCGTGCATGCACTACAGCCGCGAACTCGCCGCCGAGGGCAGCACCATCGCCCGCGCCGCGGGCGGCGGCCGCAAGACCCTCGACAAGGACGCCGGCATCGCCGCCGTCATGGCCCGCGAGCTCACCGACATCTGCGCCCGCCTCACCGAGGCCGACATCCGGGTCCGGCAGCCGCTCGGCCAGGCGCGGCTGGCGTCGCTCATCCACTCCATGTACGACCCGGACCACCCGATCGACCACATCCAGGCGATGACCCGCCGCAACGCCTGGCCCGCGGAACTGGACGCCACGGAGCCCACCTTCCTCCAGGCCAAGACCCGCGAGTCGGCGACCCGCGCCCCCTGGTGCCACTCCACGGCCTGGGTCAAGGAGTGGCCGCTGACCCCCGTCGGCGTCAACTTCATGGCACCGCTGCTGGTCCACACCCCGGACGTGATCCGCACCGTCGCGGTCTGCATGGACCTCGAGCCGACCGACGTCGCCATCGAGCGCATGCTCACCGAGAAGACCAACGACGACGCCGAGGCCAGCCGCGCCGCCAAGATGAACCGCGTCGTCGACCCCCGCGACATCGCCCACCACTCCCGCATCGACCAGCGCGGCGAGGACCTCGCCTCCGGGGCGGCGGGAGTGAACCTGGTCGGCTACATCACGGTCTCCTCCCGCTCCCCGGAGGCCCTGGCCCGCGACAAGCGCACGATCCGCGCCTCGGCGGGCAAGTCGTACCTCAAGCTGGAGTGGTGCGACCGGGAGCACCACCGGGCATTCGTCAACACGCTCCCGTTCGCGACCGGCATCCGCCGCTGAGGGGCCGGGAGGTAGCACCATGCGCCTGTGCGCACTTGACGCTCCGTCTCCAGGGACGGCGCTAATGGGAAGGACGACAGGGACAACGATGCCACGCCGGAGCCTGCGCCCCGGGCGCGACGACCGCTGACGCCGAGGAGGCGCTCCACCCATGCCCATGCTGGACCCCCTCGCAGCGCTCACCGACGCCTTCACCAGCTTCCTCTTCGGCAAGGTGGAGACCACCCGGCTCCCCGTCCGCACCTCCACCGGTCAGGCCCAGGCCGTCTACATGCCGACCGCGGCGCCCGGCCTGGGCGACTCGGGCGTGATCATCGGCCGCGAGGTCTACTCCGGCAAGGGCTACATCTACGACCCGTTCCAGCTGTACGGGCAGCAACTCCCCGCCCCTCACTGGCTGGTCCTCGGCGAGTCCGGCAACGGCAAGTCCGCCCTGGAGAAGACCTACGTCCTGCGGCAGCTGCGCTTCCGCGACCGCCAGGTCGTCGTCCTGGACGCCCAGGGCGAGGACGGCGTCGGCGAATGGAACCTCATCGCCAAGGCCCTCGGCATAACTCCCATCCGCCTCGACCCGATGGCGGCCCTCGACGGGGGCATCAAGCTCAACCCGCTCGACCCGGCGATCACCACCACGGGCCAGCTCGCGCTGCTCCGCACGATCATCGAGGTCGCGATGGGCCGCGGCCTGGACGAGCGCTCCGGCTTCGCGCTCAAGGTGGCCCACGCCTACGTCCACGAGACGGTCACCGACCGCCAGCCGATCCTCACCGACATCGTGGACCGGCTGCGGCACCCCATGGCCGACTCCGCCGAGTCGATGAACGTCGACCTGGAGGACGTCCGCGCCTGGGGCCTGGACGTCGCCCTCGTCCTGGACCGGCTCGTCGACGGCGACCTGCGCGGCATGTTCGACGGCCCGACGACCGCCGGCATCGACCTCGACGCCCCGCTGATCGTCTTCGACCTGTCCCACATCGACCGCAACTCCATCGCCATGCCGATCCTCATGGCGATCGTCGGCGTCTGGCTGGAGCACACCTGGATCCGCCCCGACCGGAAGAAACGGATCTTCCTGGTCGAGGAGGCCTGGCACATCATCAACAGCCCGTTCGTCGCCCAGCTCTTCCAGCGACTCCTGAAGTTCGGCCGCCGTCTCGGCCTGTCCTTCGTCGCCGTCGTCCACCACCTCTCCGACGTGGTGGACGGAGCTGCCGCGAAGGAGGCAGCGGCGATCCTCAAGATGGCCTCGACACGCACCATCTACGCCCAGAAGGCCGACGAGGCGCGCGCCACCGGCCGCGTGCTCGGCCTGCCCCGGTGGGCGGTGGAGATCATCCCCACCCTCACCCCCGGCATCGCCGTCTGGGACGTCAACGGCAACGTGCAGGTCGTCAAGCACCTCATCACCGAGAGCGAGCGGCCGCTGGTCTACACCGACCGCGCCATGACCGAGGCCTCGGACGACGACGGAACGGACGGGTACGACCAGCCGCGGGTCTCCCTCGACAAGCAACTGGCCGACGACGCGGTGGCCTGAACGGGGACCTCACCATGGCGAGAGCGCAGCACCACGGGCAGGAGCGCGAGGGCGGGATCCCGGACGGGCTGATCCTCGGCATCATGGGCTTCCTGCTCGGAATGACCATCCTGGTGTGGACGGGCACCGGGATAGCCGGTCTCGTCTCCCACGGGGCGTGGCCCGCCGAGGTCCACTTCACGCGCACCCCCGTGGCCATGCGCCACCTCATCGCCGAACCCCACGACATCGCCGGGGCCTGGCGACCCGCCCCGCCGGAGGGGCTGCCCGGATCCGGGCTGTTCTGGGGCGTGTTCATCGGGCAGTTGATGGTGCTCTTCGTCCTCACGGTCTTCGTGATGGGCGTCATCGCCCGCACCCGGCTGCGCCACGCCGCGCGCCGTACGGCCGCCCTGAAGGCCGCGGAGGCGGCCGTGGAGCCCGAGACCCCGGTCCGGCCCCGCCAGGCCCCGCAGCGGCCCGTGGAGGCCCCAACGGCGGTCGACCCCGAGCCCGAACCCGTACCGGTGGGCCCTGCCGCCGCGCCCACGGCCGGTCCGGCGGGTCCTTCCGTCACCACCGATCACGAACTCACCCGCACCTACGCGGCGTTCGCGGCCCTCCGCAGCGACAAGGGCAAGCGCCTCGTCCAGCCGGCCGTACTCAACGCGGCCGGCCCGGTCCTCGTGACCACCGCCGATCCGGACACCTTCCACCAGACCGTCGGCAACCGCGCCAAGCTCGGCCCGGTCCACGTCTACGACCCGGCCCACTTGGTCGACACCCCGGCCCGGCTCCGCTGGGCACCGCACTCGGGCTGCGCGGACGTCCCCACCGCCGTCACGCGCGCCCGCGCCCTGCTGTGCCCGGTGCGGCCCCGCGCCGCGGCCGACGCCGCGATGTTCGACGCCGCCGAGACCCTCCTGCGCTGCTGGCTGCACGCGGCCGCCGTCGACGGCCAGCCGTTCCGCCAGGTGCACCGCTGGGCGGGCGGAAGCTCGGGTCAGGACGCCGTCCGCATCCTGCGCACGCATCCCAAGGCGGCCTCGGGCTGGAGCGGTGAGCTCGAGTCCGTCCTCCACGCCCACACCCACCGCCGCGACGCCGCCCAGGCCCTCGTCCACCGCGCCCTGGAGTCCCTCAACTCCGTCCACATCCGGGACGCCTGCAATCCGGGACGCACCGACGGCCTCGAACTGGAGTCATTCCTCACGGATCTGGGCACGCTCTATGTGGTGGGCGAGCCGAACGAGGACCCGCGAACCCACCCGGGTGCGATGCCGTTGCTCACCGCACTCGTCTCCAGCGTGGTCGAGCACGGCCGGCGCATGGCCGCAGGGTCATCCTCCGGTCGGCTCGACCCACCAATGACCCTCGTGCTGGACGACATCGCCGCCCTCGCGCCGATCCCGGAGCTCCCCGATCTGCTGGCCACCGGCACCGCCGCGGGCCTGCCCACCCTGGCCGTGCTGCGGTCCCCCGAACAGGCCCGCGACCACTGGCGCGGCCCGCTCTGGCACCGCGCCGACGCCCGCCTCGTCCTCGGCACCCAGCCCCCGGCCCTGCTCGACGAGGTCCCGGACGCCGTGCGCCTGCCCTAGGCCGTGTCGTCAAATGAGTGCCGGCCGCCCGAAGGGCGGGCTCGGCGGCTCCCCCGGCTGACGCTGGGAGGGGCCCCCTGGTGCGGTGCATCGCAAGGCGGAGGATCGTCCTCGTAGGGGGCTACTCGGACGATTCGACAACGCAGCGTGCGGGCACCTCCCAGCGTCAGCTGGGGGAGCGCCGTGCCAGGCGTCGCTGAGTGGGGGCACCCCCGGCCGAAGGTCGGGGGAGGGCATGTGACGACACGGCCCAGCGCCACGCCCTACGGCCGCTTCAGCTCCATCTCGTACTCGGTCTGCGACTCATCCAGCGGGAACGCCATCGTCCTCCCCGTCCGCACGAAACCGAGCCGCTTGTAGAAGGCCTGTGCGCGGTGGTTGTCCTCATGCACCCACAACCGCACCCGCCGCACCCCCTCGGGCAGTTCCCACGACCACGCGATCGCCGCGCCCAGCAACTCCGTGGCCAGCCCGCCGCCCCGGAACTCCGGCCGCACGTACACGCCGACCAGATGCGTCTGCGGGACGTCGAACTCCTCGCCCGTCTCGACGAGTACGGCCACATTGGCGACCCGCTCGCCGGCCTCGTCCTCCGCGATGAACGACTGGGTCTGCGCCCGCTGCCGCCACACCTCGTCGTCGAACGCCGCCTCGGTGTCATGGGTGTTGACGAAGGCGAGGGCCGCGGCGGGATCCTTGAGCGCCTCCAGCCGCAGAGCCCGCTGCGCGCGCCATTCGTCGGGGTGGGACGTGCGTATCGTGTAACTGCTCATACCGCGATCGTACGCAAAAAAGCCCCGGCTCCCGAGTGATTAAACTCGGGAGCCGGGGCTCAATATTTGTTCGGCGGCGTCCTACTCTCCCACAGGGTCCCCCCTGCAGT